>JACOSL010000030.1 GCA_016179045.1 Fimbriimonas ginsengisoli
CCCCTGAAGCAGGGGGAGGGCCTGTGAGCGACCCGTCCGCCAAAGCTCCGGCGAAGGCGGAAGCGAACAGGGGTGGAGGTTCGTGCGAAAGGCGCCAACCCCGTTCGCACCTCCATCCGCTCTCGGCAAGCCGGCACCGGGGCCAGTTTGCCGCCCCCGCCGCAGATTCCTTCAGGTCTTGTAGGCGACGCGCGACATAATCCACTGTGCCCCACGCTCTCGAAGCCAAATACGGGTTGACCGCTCAGGAATTGCTCGATGCAATCGACAAGCGATTCAGGCTGAAGGTGGCTCTCGAGGGCGCCGTAGCTGAGGTTCACTTCGAACGAAAATTGAAGGTTGCTAGCAGGGAGGGTTGGCTAGCAGCTTATGAGGGCCACGACACGGATGGGATGCACGACTTCACCGTCCAAACGCTTTCAGGAGCCACGATCCGGGTCGAGGTGAAGACCATCAGGAATGGGAGTAAAGTACAGGTTGAGTTGCAGAAGACAAGGGCAGCAAAAGGCGACCCGAGCAGTCGATATTATGACCGCACCCACTTCGACCTGGTTGCGGTCTGTATGGGCCGAGCGACCGGTGACTGGAGTGAGTTTAGATATGGCCTTGTTCGGGAACTGCCGGTTCACAAGCTGTATGCTCACAAACTTCAAGTCATGCATGCGATCCCAGACGACGGCAATCTGGGGCCCCGATGGTTCTCCAGATTTCAGGATGCAATTGATGCGTACACAGCCTGAGCCAGTCTACGAAACTGCTCTGGGCGCCATGTTTTGCGCCGACAGCTTGGAGTTCATGACACGCCTGCCTGCCGACTCCGTGGACCTCGTCGTAACCAGCCCGCCATACGCCTTGCATTTCAAGAAGGAATACGGAAATGCCGATCAGGCTGCGTACGTGGCTTGGTTCATGCCGTTCGCCGAGCAGATTAAGCGAATCATTAAGCCTTCCGGCTCCTTCGTGCTCAACCTAGGGGGAGCTTGGCAGCCCAGCAAGCCCATACGAAGCGTTTATCAATTCAGGCTGCTCCTCGCGTTGTGCGACGAGCTTGGCTACGAACTGGCCCAAGAGTTCTTCTGGTTCAATCCGGCGAAGATGCCAGCCCCTGCCGAATGGGTGAACGTGCGTCGCATCCGTGTGAAGGACAGTGTTGAATACATCTTTTGGCTTGTGAAAGATCCGGCAGCAAGAGCTGACAACCGCAAGGTTCTTCAGGAGTACAGCCCCGACATGAAGCGCCTCATAAAGAGGGGCGTGAAGCAGACCGTCCGACCAAGCGGACATGTAATCAATGGCAGCTTTGCCAGTGACCAGGGCGGGGCCATCCCTTCGAATCTCATTCAGTGCGGCAACAACGAATCGAATAGCGAATACATTAGAAACAGCAAGACGGTCGGGACAAAGATCCACCCGGCCAGATTCCCTGCGGAGCTGCCGCGCTTCTTCATCGAATTCCTGACCGAACCGGGCGACCTTGTACTGGACCCTTTCGCCGGCAGCAACACCACAGGTCGCGTAGCGGAAGGCTTGGGACGCAGATGGGCGGCGGTTGAGCTGAACGCCAGCTACGCTAGCGAGAGCCGTTTGCGATTTGAAGGCTTACCGCCGGAATTCGCTGAACCCATACTTCAACCCTCTCTCGGCATGGATGGTCCCTAGAGACATAATCTTTTCAACCCGTTTCTTTCGCTGAGGCGGGTTGCTACACCGGGGGTGAAACTTCGACCGGGCTCGTTCCCGAAGGGCGAACGAGCCGGCAATATAATAGTGCACGGTTGTGCGCTCGCCCGCTCCGCAAAGTGGCCCATTAACCCTCGGTAATGCGTGGTACAAAAACCTGCGCCACTTTCAGAGACACTGCCGTCTGTAGAGACGACGAAGCGCACGTTGGAGCGTGCGCTCGTCTTTACGTCTCCGGGGATACGATGGGAGAAACATCGCCCCCGGACTGAAAATCTTTCTTGTGAAACTCTGGCGTATGGACGCGCGGAAGCCCCTGGAAGATTCAGGGAGTCTCACGCCGAAGCGAGACAAACAGCGACTTCTGGAGTCGAAGGACAAGTGAAATGGCAAAAGTGCCAGCGTTCCACCGGGACCGTCCCGGTGAGAAGTATCACGACAACGACAGGTGCGGACCCGGGAGCGAAATCCCTCTCGACAAACGCAAGCCAGGAACGGGCGGATATCCGCACTGTTCGGAGTGTGAGCGCCTGAATCGGGAAGGCAAATAGCCTGCTAAGGAGCGTGGGGGCCGACGCAGCCACTTCGTGCCGCAAGGGCTCCCCGCTCCAGGCATGAGCCTCCGCCAGCCACGAAGCGAAGCCGCACTCCATAATCAGTCGTGCCCGGCCTCATCATCGCCCTGATCATGCTTGTGGCCGCAGTCTCCAATCTCCTCGAGCGCACGCGCTCTGGCCGAGCGCTCGCCCTCGGCCGGCTGCTCGGCGTGGGGCTCGCGGTGCTCGCCACGTTCTTGATCGGAGGCGTGGTGACGGCGGCGTTGCAGCGAGGGGCGACCCCGTCCATCTACCTCGCTTTCATCCCATACCTGTGTCTTGCAGCGGGCGAAGTAGGCGGGCGGCTGCTGAGCGAGCGCGAGGCCGCCCGTAGCGGCCTCGTGGTCAGGCGAACCGACGGCGACGGCTCGGCGTAAACTGGCGGAGATGAACGCCTCCCTCGAAAGCTGGCTGCGCGAGCAGCTCGAGACCCTCAAGCGCCAGAACCTCTACAAGGTTCCCAAGATTCTCGATAGCGCCGCCGGAGGGCGGGTGCTGATCGGCGGGCGCGACGTGGTCAATCTCTCCAGCAACAACTACCTAGGCCTTGCCAACCATCCCAAGGTGCGCCAAGCAGCCGCCGAGGCGATTGAGCGCTGGGGCGTCGGCGCGGGCGCGGTGCGCTGGATCGGCGGCACGATGCAAGTCCATGCCGAATTGGAAGAGCGCCTTGCCAAATTCAAGAGCGTGGAGGCGGTGCTGGTTTTCACGAGCGGCTTTACCGCCAACTCGGGCTGCATCCCCGCCGTCGTGACCGAGGACGACGTGATCATCTCGGACGAACTCAACCACGCCTCGATCATCGACGGCGTGCGGCTCGGCTCGGCCAAGTACAAGAAGTCGGATGGGTTCGTTTACGCGCACAAGAACCTCGAGGAGCTCGAGGCGATCCTCAAGCGCACCCAGAGCTTCAAGCGGCGGATGATCATCACCGACGGCGTGTTCTCGATGGACGGCGACATCGCTCCGCTCCCCGGCATCGTACAGCTTGCCGAGCGCCACGACGCGTTCGTGATGGTGGACGATGCCCACGCGAGCGGCGTGCTCGGGCGCAACGGGGCGGGGTCGACCTCGCATTTCAACCTCTATGGCCGGGTTGATATCCAGCTCGGCACTCTCAGCAAGGCGTTCGGCGTGGTCGGGGGATATATCGCGGGCTCCGCCTCGCTGAAGGATTGGCTGATCAATCGGGGCAGGCCCTATTTGTTCTCGACCGCGCACCCGCCGATGGTCGCCGCCGCCCTGATCGCCGCCCTCGACGTAATGGAAACCGACCCCGAGCCAATGCGGCGCCTGTGGGACAACACGCGCTGGTGGAAGGCCGCGCTCACCGAGGCGGGGTTCGACACGATGGGGAGCGAGACGCCGATCACGCCGGTGTACGTGGGCGACGAGGGTGCCGCTCAGGAAATGGAGCGGCGGCTTTGGGACGAGGGGGTCTTTGCCCTTGCGATCGTGTACCCCACCGTCGCGAGGGGCAAGGCGCGGATCCGCACGATGCCGTCGGCGGCGCATACGCCTGAGGACCTCGCGTTCGCGCTGGAGGCGTTCAAGAAGGTCCGGGACCAGATGGCGCTGCCGGCGGGCAGATAGCGGGCAGAAGGTTGTACCGCCACCAAAGCAACGGGAAGCCTCCACCCCGGTTCGCGTTGACACGCTCTGGACTCAAACGCCCTCCACCGCACCGCAGGGGAGGGAATCGCCAGGTGCCTTCCCAACTGCCTTGTGGGTAGGCCGCAGCGCATGAGCACGCGGTTCCTACGATTCGGAAGCCATGCAGAGCCATTGCAAAGCCACCGCATCGCCACCTGCAAAGCGCCCGCCCTACGGCTTGTTCCGGAGCAGAGCGCTCTCGACCACGTTGATAATCAGCATCAGCGCCATGAACGCGATGCCAAAGCCCAGCGTCATTCGCGCCATCGTGTCGTCGAAGCTCGCCTTGCCCTTGAAGGTCGTGCGCACGCCACCCGAGCCCGACATCGCATCGCCTTTGCCCGTGAAAAAGACGAGCAAGGTGAAGATGAGCGCAGTGAGCACGCCGAACGTGGTGAGGATTCTCGCGAGTACGACCAAGGCAGGCGCATGATACCCGGGCCTAGATCAAATCGCCCAACCCGAAGAGCCACAAAGCGCCCTTCACCAGGCCGTAGGCCGTGAGCGAGCCGAGCATAACGAACGGCAGGCCGGAATTGAACAGCCGTTGGCCCAGAGTAGGCATCGCCACCCGCGCGTGGGCGTAGCGCTCCAGCAACTCCTTGCCGCTTCGAATCCCCATCGCGATCTGATAGTCCTTGGGTGGCTTGGTCGTGATCAGGGCCTGGGCCAGGTTGCCGAGCGGGCGCCAGACGAAGGCGGTGACGATCAAGGCGAAGATGAACTGCAGTTCCGGCTGATCCTTCAGTGGAGGCGGCAATTTCAGGGTCGCAAGCCCTATGAGCAAGGTGAGGCCGACCGCTAGATTGGTGCCGCACCGGGGATGCACACGGGGCATTCGGCGCACCGTCTCCGGCGTCAGCGGCTCGCCCCGCTCGATCGCATGCACCACCTTGTGCTCGGCGGCGTGGATGCCCGCGATCGGGCTGAAGCGGAACGTGCCGAAAAACAGCACGATCCAGATCCCGGTGCCCACCGCTTCCGCCCGCCCTTCGCTCAAACCCCTCAGCTGGGCATAGCCAGACGCGTATTCGGCTGCGATTGTCGCCACGGCAAGGACGAAGAACATCGCAAAGCCGGTGAGCGCGAGCGCAAACCGCCCCGCTCCCGCCTGCACGTTGCCGGTGGTGAGATACACGCCGAGAGGAGTCGCCATGCCACCCACGGTGGGCGGACGAACGTCCATCGGCGCATGCCCGAACAGATCGGACGGGGCGAGGAGGCCAAGGGGCCGCGCCTCATCGTCGACGACCACAAGCCAAGCAGGACCGTCCTCGAGCGTTCTGAGAGCCTCGCTGGCGGTGAGATAGCCGGCGATCGTCGGCGCTTTGGCGAGAGCCGAGGCCAGCGTGTCGGTCGGGCCAGCTCCGGAAGAGAACGCGGCGAGCAGGCTGGCTTCGGTGACCGCGCCCGCGAGCCGACCGTCCTCGATGATCGGAACGAGCGGCGCACCGTTTCGGCGAAGCTCCTGGGCGGCGTGGCCCAGCGAATCGTCGAGCCGCAAGACGGCGGTGGGGCGAGCGAACGCGCGAACCGGCTGAGCGAAGTCGGGGGTCGGGGCGTCCAGCATCGGCTCCTGTCCGTCCATTATGACGGCGGCGGCCCTGCGTCGTTAACAGCCATGAATCAAATGAAGCGGATCGGTGTGATTACGAGCGGGGGCGATTGCCCGGGGATGAACGCGGCTGTCCGCGGCGTGGTGCGCGCCGCCCTCCATCGCGGCTGCCAGGTAACCGGCTATCTGCACGGCTACACCGGCATCATCAGCGGCGAGACGAAGATGTTGGACTCCCAGGCGGTGGGCGGGATCATTTCCATGGGCGGAACCATCTTGCGGACCGCGCGCAGCACCGAATTCCGCGAAACCGAGGGCCGCCAAAAGGCGATGGAGCGATTGATCGAAGCGGGCGTCGAAGGCCTGGTGGTGATCGGAGGCGACGGCTCGCTTGCGGGCGCGCTGAAGCTGCATGAAGAGTTCGACTACCCGGTAGCGGGGGTGCCCGGCTCGATCGACAACGACATCCCCGGTACCGACTACTCGATCGGCTTCGACACCGCGATCAACACCGCGCTTGAGGCGATCGACCGCGTGCGCGACACCGCCTACTCCCATGAGCGGGTGTTCGTGATCGAGGTGATGGGCAGGCGCAACGGCTTCATCGCACTCGAATGCGGGCTTGCGGGCGGGGCGGAGGCGGCGCTGATTCCGGAGGAGGATTACTCGCTCGCCAAGGTATGCGAAGACCTCAAGACTGCGGCCGAGCGGGGCAAGCGCAGCAGCATTATCATCGTGGCGGAGGGCGCGATGCGCGCGCCCGACGTGCAGGCCTTCATCGAAAAGCACACCGGCTTTGAGGCCCGCTGCCTGGTGCTGGGGCACATGCAGCGCGGGGGACGCCCGACCGCGTTCGACCGCACTTTGGCCCTTCGATTGGGGGCATACGCAGTCGACAGCCTGCTCGAAGGGGTGTCGGATCACATGGCGGGCGTCGACGGCAGCAAACTGGTCCGACACCCCCTCGGGTTCGTGCTGAGCATGCATCGAGCGGTGGACCCGGGCAAGATGCGCCTGCTGGAACTCATGGCGCAATGATCCTGACCGTCACGCTGAACCCGGCGGTCGACCATGCGATCTTCGTCAACCGGCTGCGGGTCGGCGACACCAATGAGATCTTGCGCGCAGAGACCGACGCGGGCGGCAAGGGGGTGAACGTGGCCCGGATCGTGGCCGCGCTCGGCGGTGAGGCGTGCGCGACCGGCTTTCTTGGCGGGGACCCCGGCCACTTTGTGGAGTCGGTCTTGCGCAAGCAACGGGTGCAGACCTCGTTCGTGCGGGTGGAGGAGGCGACCCGCATGAACGTGAGCATTGAGGACTCGACCGGCGCTCCACCGACGGCCTTTTCGGCGCCGGGTCCGCTCGTTGGCCCTGCTGAATTGGCGACCTTTAAGGAGGGCTTCGTGCGGCTCTGCCAAGGCGCATCTTGGGTGGCGATCGGCGGCTCTTTGCCTCGCGGCCTGCCTGCGGGTGTGTATCACGAACTGATCGCGCAGGCGCGCGCCGCGGGCGCGAAGGTGGCGTTCGACGCGGACGGGCCGCTGCTGGCCGACGGTCTCTCCGGCCGGCCCGATGTCATCAAGCCCAACGCCAAAGAGGCAGGGCGGCTGCTCGGACGCGAGGTTCGCACGGTTACGCAGGCGGCTCGGGCTGCTGACGCGCTTCGCGACAAGCTGAACCCGGGCGGGATCGCGGTGATCAGCTTGGGCGAGCAGGGCGCGGTGCTCGCGTACGAGGGCGGCGTTCTGATTGGGCAGTCGCCCAAGGTCGAAGTTCGGAGCACGGTGGGATGCGGAGACTCGATGATCGGGGCGATGCTCTGGGCGCTGGACTCAGGCAAGCCGATCGAGGAGGCGTTTCGCTGGGGCCTGGCGGCGGGGGCGGCAACCGCGAGGACCGACGGCACCCGGATCGGCAGTGGCGAAGACATCCGGCGGCTGTTGGCCCAGGCAACGGTCCAAGGCGGCCCCTAGGTACGCTCACCGCCATGCCCCTGGCCCACATGGCGCTGGCCCCGATGCGATGGAGCGATGGCGTGCTGCTCGTGCTCGACCAGCGCGAGTTGCCCGCCCGTGAGGTGTGGCTGGGGCTACAGAGCGCGGAGGACGTGGCGGTTGCGATCCGCGAGATGGCGGTTCGCGGCGCGCCCGCCATCGGGGTGGCCGCTGCCTATGGCATGGCTCTCGCCGCCCTGCGGGGCGACTACCTTGCCGCCGCTGACGCCTGCATGCGCGCGTCCAGGCCGACCGCCGTCAACCTTGCCTGGGCCCTCGACCGTATGCGGCCACTTTGGGGCTCGTCCGCGGCTAGACTGCTCGAAGAAGCCCAAAGAATCGAAGCCGAGGATGTGGCCATCAACCAAGCCATCGGGCGTCACGGCGCGGCGCTGGTCCCGCAGGGCGCGGGGGTGCTCACGATCTGCAACACGGGCAGCCTCGCGACCGCCGGGCATGGCACCGCGCTTGGCATCATCCGAACCGCACATGAGGACGCCAAGGCGATCCGGGTGCTCGCTTGCGAGACGCGGCCCAGGCAGCAAGGCCTGCGCCTGACGGCCTGGGAGCTCGCGCAAGACGGTATCCCCTTCGCCGTGATCGCGGATTCGGCGGCGGGGAGGATGATGGCGACCGGCGAGGTCGGCCTTGTGGTGGTGGGCGCGGACCGCATCGCCGCCAACGGAGATACCGCCAACAAAATCGGCACGTATTCCCTCGCCGTGCTTGCCAACCATCACGGCATCCCTTTCTTGGTTGCCGCCCCCACCAGCACGGTCGATTCGGCGCTGCCGGACGGCGCCAGCATCCCGATCGAGGAACGCGATCCGAGTGAGCTGACCCATGTGGACTGCCACCGCGTGGCCCCCGAGGGCTGCCCTGTGATGAATCCCGCCTTCGACGTGACCCCGGCGGACCTGATCGGCGCGATCGTCACCGAGCTGGGCGTGCACTGCGCTCCTTACGACTTTTCGGACCTCGGGCGTTGAGCGCTGGGCGGATGCTCGATTTGATCGCCACCCGGCGCGCGGGGGGCAAGCATTCCGCCGACGACCTCGCCTGGCTCGCGCTCGGGGCGGCTCGCGGCGAGATTCCCGATTACCAACTGGCGGCGTGGCTGATGGCGGAGTGCCTTCGGCCCCTCGATCTCGACGAGACCGCCTGGCTAACGCAAGGGATGGCGGCAAGCGGACGCCGGCTCGACCGCACCGGGCTGCCCCATCCGTGGCTCGATAAGCACAGCACGGGCGGGGTGGGCGATAAGACCACGCTCGTCGTGCTGCCCATCCTCGCCGCCTGCGGGCTCACGGTGGTGAAAATGAGCGGGCGGGGTCTTGGGATCACGGGCGGCACGATCGATAAACTCGAGAGCGTGCCTGGATTCCGGGTGAACCTGACGCCGGAGGAGATGCTCGCCCAGGCGGCGCGGGTGGGCATAGCGGAGGCGGCTCAGAGCGAAGAACTCGCCCCCGCCGACAAGGCGCTCTACGCCTTGCGCGATGCGACCGGCACGGTGGATTCGATCCCGCTCATCGTGTCGAGCATCCTCAGTAAGAAGATCGCCTCAGGGGCGGAGGTGGTGGTGCTGGACGTGAAGTGCGGTTCGGGCGCGTTCATGAAGTCTGAGGCTTCCGCTCTGGAACTGGCGCGGCGCCTTGTGGAAACGGCTCGGCGGTGCGGCCTGAAGGCGGGCGCGCTAGTCACCGACATGCGACAGCCGTTGGGGCGCACGGTGGGCAACGCGCTGGAGGTACGGGAGGCGATCTCGGCGCTGAAAAGCCCGGACGAGGGGCGATTCTGCCGCTTGTGTGTCTTGCTCGCCGCGCACGCGCTCCTGATGGGGGAGGTGGCGGCCACCCAAGAGGAGGCGGAGGCTCGGGCCCGCGAAGCGTTGGCCGGTGGCGGGGCCTTGGCCAAGGCAAAGGCCTGGTTCGAGGCGCAGGGCGCGGATGCCGCCGTGTTCGAGCGGGATGACGCCTTGCCAACCGCCCCGATTCGGCGCACGCTGACCCACGAGGGCGCCCCAGCTTTCGTTGAGGCGCTCGATGCGGGAATCATCGGGGAGGCGGCGGTCGAGCTCGGTGCAGGCCGCGCGAGCAAGGACGACGCGATCGACCCGGCGGTGGGGTTTGAGTTTCACGCCGAGATCGGGCGTCGGCTGGTCTCGGGCGACCCCGTCGCCACCGTCCACGCGGCGAGCGAGGCTGATGCCGGGCAGGCACTAGGCGTGGTGCGCCAAGCGTTGAGCCTGGGGAACCGGCCCGTTACCGAGTCGCCCCTCGTGCTCACCACGCTATAGAATTCTATGAGTGTCGCCGTTGAAGGGCAACGCGGCGGAAACGTTAGAGAGACCCTCGGCACCCAGGTGCGCCGAGCGATGGGAAAATATGTCTGACAATCAGGCTCAGGATCGAGTGAGAGCGCGCATCTTATCCGCTTTCTCCTCTGTGCCCAGACCTGCGAGGGTGGAGGCAGCTGATCCCGTGTGGGACGACGAGTCAATTCTGCGGGGATATTATGAGGGCAAGGATTGGCACCAGATTTCGTGCTACCTGGCGCTCCAATTTAACTCGTTCACCTTTAAGCTTGCGACATATCAGTACTACATCCAGTCGCAGTTGCTTTGCCCAGACTACGACGACAAGGGGAAGCAGCTCGGGATCGGACCTTCCGAGATGATGCTCCTATACGTAGATCGTGCGCTAACGAAGCGGGCTGAGGAGATGGCCTCAGTATTCACGGAGGACCAGATGGATTCGATCTCCCTCTACGTGCTTCTCTATGCTCGGGCCGGGCAAGACGGGTGCAGGCGTGCATACGACCAGCTCTGGCACCGCTATTGCCTGCGTGGTGAAGCCTGGCTTGACTCTCTGAGCCAGTGACCGTCGTCGCTCGTCCCCAGCGTGCTCGCACGTCGAGCGTTAGCCGATCCGTGACACGCGACCATCCATCATAATCGAAGCTCCATGGACGGGCTGGTCGACGCGATCAAGACGTGGGCGGAGCACATCGTGCTCACGCTGGGCTATCCGGGGCTCGTGATGCTCGCCGCGCTCGGCAACGCCAACATCCCGATCCCGAGCGAGGCGGTGTTGCCGTTCGCGGGGATCCTCGCCGGGCAGGGCAAGCTCAACCTGCACGCGATTGCTTGGTGGAGCACGCTGGGCAGCGTGCTCGGCTCCGCGATCAGCTACGGCTTCGGCGCGTTCCTCGGGCGCGACTTCCTGATGCGCTACGGCAAGTTCGTGCTCATGCGCCCAGCCGAGATCGAGCACGCCGAGCGGTGGTTCGAGCGGTACGGCCTGCCGTTCACGCTGTGGGGCCGGGCGGTGCCGCTGCTGCGCACGTTCGTCTCGCTGCCGGCGGGCATGTATCGCTCGCGGTTCGACGTGTTTCTGCTCTATGCCTTCCTCGGCTCGCTGCCTTGGTGCTACCTGTGGGCGTATCTGGGCCAGGCCCTCGGGCGGCATTGGGATGCGGTCGAGCGGAATATGCGGTGGGTCGATGTCGCGGTCGTGCTCGTCGTCGTTGGCTTGTTCGCACGCTGGATCGCGCGCCGCCGCAGGCTCAACCACGTAGCCGACTCCCCGGATCGTCTAGAATAGCCTGTTCCCGGCAAGAAATCATGGCTCGCAGACGTCCCCATAAGCCGCAGACCGACAAGGAGAAGGGCATCGAGGTTGAAGGCGTCGTGCTGGAAAACCTGCCCAACGCGCGGTTTCGGGTCAAGCTCGAAGAAGGGGAAGGGGTTGAAATGCTGGCGCACGTGAGCGGCAAGATGCGCATGCACTACATCCGGATTCTGCCCGGCGACCGGGTGAGGGTCGAGCTGTCGCCCTACGATCTCACCCGCGGGCGCATCGTGTACCGCTACAAGTAGTGGCACCAGAGATGAGTCCCATGGCGAACACGGGCTAAAGCCCATGCCACCCTGCCGCAGTTGCTAGCCACGGCCAGCTTCTTTGCGAACCACCCTCCCCCGGCCCCTCCCTGTCTAGGGCGAGGAGTAGATATTCTTGGTTCGCTCGTCCCGATTTCATCGGGACTCGCTCGCCGTTTATTGTTGGAACGCCATCCTTGGCGTCCTTTGATTGGGCGGAGCCCGTCTGGAAGCAGAGCTATCGCAAAGCCGTTGCAATGCCATCGCAGAGCCATTGCAGAGCTATTGCAAAGCGCCTCTGGCATCCTTACGCCGCCCGGCGCGCCAGCTTCACCACCCGGTATCGCTCAAGCACGTAGGCGCGGGCGATCACGTCTTGGAGCGTGCAGCTTCGAACTGCGCGGGGGTCGGCGATCTCGAGCCGATACCGTTCGAGGTACAGCCCCTCGACCGCGGGGAGATGCTCGACCACCCGATAGATCCACCCCTCTTTCTTGCACTTCAACAGCCGGCCCACCTCGATCATGGGTCCCACCGTGTTGTCGATCATCTCTTTCCTCCCATCTTTGAAGCGTCTTGTCGCGTGTCGGCGCTGGGGCCGAACAGCTGGTAGGCGGCCCGGCGAGCCCATTCGCGCCGCACCTTGCGCACGACGCCGACCACGCGCTCGCGGTCTCGCACCGGCAGCCGCTCGCCGAACACGTGGTCCACGTAGTCGTGCAGGCTGCGCGGGGCGCTCTCATGCACCTGCGGGCGCGCATATTGAAAGAACAGAACGCCCCTCATCAGGGGCGGCTCGCCGCGAAGCGTGCGCTCGACGTCGCTGAAAGCGGCGCCCATCGCGGTGATGCCTTGCCCGCCGATCGGCCGGTAGCGCTGTCCGTGGATTTCGGCGAGGCTCGGATACCCCACCCCGCCCGCTTCGCGGTAGGCGGCGACCGCCCCCCAGGCCCAACAGTAGGCGCACAGGCCGCGGTAGGCGGTGATGGGCAGCTCAGACGGCAAGGGACGTGCCTCCGTCCAGACCCTTCAGACCAAGCCCTAAAGAACCAGCAAAATTACTAGTCGTAAACATCGTCATACGTCGTCTTACAAGTGTACCGCTACGGGACGACCACAGGCATTATAACAGCGCTCTGCACCATTATCAAGACCAAGCTCGTCGCTTGTCAAATAATGGTGTCAATGGCGGTGGGTGGCGTTGGTCGTCGAGTTCGCAAGGCGCGGGAGAGCCTGCAGCCGGTCGCGATGCGTCAGGGAGACCTTGCGCAGAGGCTGAAGGTGTCGCAGGCGCGGCTCTCCAACTGGGAGCGCGGCCGTCACGACCCGCCCCTTGAGTTCGTGCTGGAAATCGCCAACCTGCTCGCGGTCAGCGTGGACTGGCTCATGGGCGAGCGCGTGCCCATGCGAGACCCCACCAAGACCGTTCCGGTGTACCGGACCGGATTTCGCTTCATCCCGGTGCACGGCGCGATTGCCGCAGGACTGCCATCGGCGTCCGAAGCGGATGTGGATTGGATCGAGATCAAGGACTGGGGCGGCGCCACCGAGCGGTGGGGGCGGGTGATCGAAGGATTCAGCATGAGCCACGAACGGCCCGACCCCGACGATCTCCAGCCCGGCGACATCGCGATCTTCGAGGATCGCCGCGCCGAATTTGGCCACGTCGTGCAGGCGATGAGGAACGGCGAAGACACGGTAAAGGTGCTGCGCAAACACGGCCCCGACGCCCAGCTCTGGCCGCTCAATCCCGACTACCTTCCGATTCCGGCCCAGGACTGGACCATCAAGGGCGTGCTCGTCATGCGGATTCGCCGCCGCGAGTTTGGAATCGTGGAAACGGTGGAGTATCCCCACGGCATGAGACATCGCACGCTCTAAAGATAACCTGTACAGTCTTTATGATAGACAAGCGTCTATCAGTAGCCGCTACGATTTCAGTGCTTCGAACACGCGCAACTCGAACGAGCCGTCCCTGCAAATCCAGAGCGGAAACTCGGCGTGGGTCGTGGCGGCGCCGAAATCGCCGTCGGCCCTGAGGGCGAAGGCCACACATGCCATGTCTCGCGAGTGGGGCTGCCGGCGCAGCATATGGCGCACGGTTGCTTCGCAGGCCGCCTGCGCGCCCATGCCCTGGCGCATGAATTCGACGGTGCGGAAGGACGCCATCGCCTTCCAGAGTTCCTCGCCCCAGCCGGTCGCGCCCGCCGCGCCAATCTCGTCGTCGGCGTAAATTCCCGCCCCGATGATGGGAGAATCGCCCACCCGGCCCGGCATTTTCCAAGCGAGGCCGCTGGTCGAACTCGCCGCCGCCACGTGCCGTTCGGATTCGAGGCCAAGAACGGTGACCGTGTCGTGCGATTCCTCGGTCGAGTGAACGTAGCGGCGCTCGGCTTCCGCCGGCATCTTCAGCCACTCGTCGTAACGGCGCACGCTCTCGGCGGTCATCAGGTTGCGCGGGTGGAAGCCCTGCGAAATCGCAAACCTGCGGGCCTGCTCCCCCGCGATCATCAGATGGGGGGTCGCTTCCATGACGCGGCGAGCGACGGAGATGGCGGGAACAATACCTCGAAGTCCGCAGACCGCCCCGGCCGAGAGGTCGCACCCGTCCATGATCGAGGCGTCGAGTTCGAGTTCCCCGTCCGCGTTAGGCAGCGCGCCGAGCCCAATCGCCACCAGATTCGGGTCGAGTTCGGCCGCCGCTAAGCCTTGCTCCAAGCTCGCAACAAGCGATGCCCCCTCCTCGCGAGCGGCCCAGGCCGCTTCGATCGCGACTTTGCCTGGATCGCGCCAAGAAGCGAGGAGGGTGGTCATTCGAGCTATTTTACTTTCCGCCCTTCTGCCTGTAGCGCCGCGAGCACTTGCTCGCCCGGATTGCTACGGCGCATGACGATGGCGCGCACGTCGCCGTAGCAGGCGGAGAGCAAGCGGGCGGCAGTCCCTTGGGCGTCACCAGCTCGTAAGACGATCCCGCCGTTCGACGCGCGCACCTCAATCGCAAACGGCTCTGCCAGCGCGCGAACCGCGGCGTGACGATCCGTCTCGATCGCAAGCTCGGCTTCGCCTCCGCTCGCGACCAACTCGTCGACCCGCCCGCATAGCACGGGCGACCCGTTTTGAAGCGCAAGCACAAGGTCGAAGTGAGGTAGCAGATCGAGGCGATGAGTGGCGACTACCGCGATCGTCCCATGCCCCGTGCGTTTCCGCAGGAGACCCAGAGCTCCTGCCAGCGAAACTGGGTCCAGCCGGTCGAACGTGCCGTCGACGAGGAGCACATCCGCGCGTTCGGCCAGCGGCCCGAGCAGTTCGCAGGCGGCGACCTGCGAAGGGCTTAGGCTGGAAAGGGCAGTCTTGCGCACGTTCCAAAGGCCGAGGGCGACGAGGGTCTCGCCCGCTCGGGCGCCCGCATCTTTCGGCGCTAGGCTCATCGGCGTGGAGCGGCGCGAGCGGATCGGCCCCGTCGCCTCGCAGACTCCCGTCATCCTCACCCTCCCCTGCGCGGGCTTGGCCGACCCGGCCAGCACGGAAATGAGCAAACTCTTGCCTCCTCTGCCGGGGCCGACCACGGCGAGAGATTCGCCAGGCGACACGCCAAGGTTAATCGGCCCGGCCCCATTGACCAGGACCAGCCCGGAAAGTTCGATCGCGGCTCGCATCGGGCTTTAGGGCAGGACGAGCAGCTCCTTCGGGCTGTGGGTCAGTACCTCGACCCCGCTCTCGGTCACCACTACGTCGTCCTCGATCCGAACTCCCCCGAAGCCCTCGATATACACTCCCGGCTCGACGGTCCAGACCTGGCCCATCTCAAGCCGATCCTCGCTGCCGATGCCCAGACGGCCGCCATCATGGACCACGCGGCCGAGGCCATGGCCAAGGCCGTGGCCGAAATGCTTGGCAAGCTGCTTCTCATCCAGAATGGTTCGGGCGACGGAATCGACCTCCGCCGCGCCCACCCCGGGGCGCATCGCCCCAATGGCGGCAAGCTGGGCCTTCAGCACCTGGCCATAAATCTCTCGGTGGCGTTCGCTGGCTTCGCCCACGACCACGGTTCGGGTTAGATCGGCGCAGTATCCGTCCACCTGCGCGCCGAAGTCCATCGTCAGGAAGTCGCCCTTCTCAAGCTTCTTTTCGCTCGCCTGGCCGTGCGGGCGCGCGCTCCGCTCGCCGCTCACGACGATCGGGGCGAAGGCCAGTTCGGCGCCGTTGCGACGGAAGTAGAACTCGATGTCCAGTTGCACGTCCCACTCGCTCACTCCGGGCTGAACCAGTCGCAGCACGTGGTCGAAGCATGCGTCGGTCAGCTTGCATGCGTTCCGAATCTTGGCCACCTCGCCGGGCGATTTGATCATGCGCAGCGGCCCGACCACGCTCCCCGCCGAGTAAAGCTCCGTTCCCACCAAGCGGCTCTGCCACTTGGTGAAAGTATCGTAGGCGACGGTCGTCCCCTCGAACGCCAGCCGGGGCAAGGCCATCGCCTGCACGTTTTCGGCCAGGAACCCTTCGCCGGTCTGGGGGGTCGCAAACGAGTGCTTGGACAGGCCCTGAACCTGCTCCTCGGCCTGAAGGGTGTAGCGGCTGTCGGTCAAGAAGCGCCCGCCATCTGGCGTCACGAGCGCAAATCCAAACGAGCCGGTGAACCCGGTGGCCCAGCCAACGTTGACCGGATCGCTCAGCAGAAGGGCTTCCAGATTTCGCGACTTCATCGCCTCGCGCAGCCGATTCAAGTTGTTCATCGGACCTAGACCACCTCCCGGTGGATCGAAAGCAGGGCGTGCAGCGCCAGTTGGTAACTCTGGCCGCCAAAACCGACGATCTGGCCGACCGTGACCGGGGCGATCATCGAGTGTCGGCGAAACTCCTCGCGGGCGTGAACATTGCTGAGATGCACCTCGACCACGGGCAGCCTCACTCCAACGAGCGCATCGCGCAAGGCGATCGAAGTGTGGGTGAGCGAGCCGGCGTTGATCACGATGCCGTCCGCCCACTTGCGGTGCTCCTGGATTGTGTCGATCAGCACGCCTTCCGAATTCGATTGCAGGATGCGAAGCTCGATCCCCAGCTTATCGGCCTCCTGCTTGGTCTCGGCGTCGATCTCCTCGAGCGTTTTCTTGCCGTAGATGTCGGGCTCTCGAAAGCCGGTGAGGTTGAGGTTGGGGCCGTGCAGCACGAGCACCTTCATGCCGTTATCGCTCATCGGACTCCCCCTCGGATTGATCCGGCGTGAGCCGCGGGATGCCGTCCACGACCGGGTACACGCGTCCGCACTCCCGGCACACCAGCTCGTTGTCGCGCTGAAAGAGAGGCGGACGCTGGGGGCACACCGGGCAGGCGAGATCGTCCATCCAATCCGGCTCTCTCACCCCATGGCCCGCTCATAGATCTCGAGGGTCTTGCGGGCCGTGGTCTCCCAGGAGAACTCGGCCACCCTGGCCAGGCCCCGCTTTCGCAGAGCGTCCAGCTTACTCGAATCACCTAGCAACGCCTCGATCGCTTGGGTCCACTCACGCATGTCCCAACCCGCCTGGATTTGGGCGGCGTCGCCCACTGTCTCCGGCAATGCCCCCCCCTCGCTGCACAGCACCGGGCAACCGCATGCGAAGGCTTCCAGGATCGGCAGCCCAAAGCCTTCGTGGAAGCTGGGCGCGAGGTACAGATCGGCGGCGCTATAGAGCGCGGAAAGCAGGGGGGCATCGACGTAGCCGGTGGCTAGTACGCGCTCGCCGGACCGCTCTTCACCCCATCCAGGCTTGCCGGTTAGCACGAGGCGGTGGGGAAACCGGCTGGACAGGAGTTGCCCCGCCTGAACCGCAAGCTTCATGTTCTTGCGCGGCCAGCGCGTGCCGACCGAGAGCATGTACGGCCCGTCCAGGCCAAAGGCCGCTTGCACTTTGGCTTGCGCCTCCGCCCGCGCGACGGGAACGATCCAGGGCGGGCACGCAAGCGGGGTGGCGGTGACCTTGCCCTTGGCGGCGGGGATGAATTTTTCGATCTCGCCCTTTGATGTCTCCGAAACGGTGAGCACCGCGCGCGCCCGCTTTGCCGATGCGGGCACGGTGCGCCGCAAGATCGCGAGGTCCCTGCGCTTGAACCATTCGGGCCCGATGAAGAACGACACGTCGTGGATGGTGGTGATGCCGGCGCCCGCGAGTGGGCTCAACGTGTATTGGGTGTGCACGAGGTCGGCGCCCGCCTTACGGGCGGCTCGCGGGAAGGTGGCGAGGCTCCACCACCTGCCAGACCGCGCGGGGACCGTAATCCACTCGAAGGCGTCGCACCAGGGAATGCCCGGCGGCCTTTCGGCGTTGCTAAAGAGCAGGAATCGCATTCTCGGCCCGAGCGAGGCGATCCCATGCAGCAGGCCGGTCCAATAAGTGCTGTCGCCGGTGCTCGTGCCCCCCACGAGCCGGGCATCGAGTGCGACTGTGGGGCTCGTCACGAGGCGAACGCCCCCTTCCGGGCGGTTGGCGCGAATCCTGCTAACATTGGAGCTTGAGCGATCCTAACGCCATTATTGCTTTGGAAGGACGAATGAAGAAGCGTAAATCTCCGATCCTGCTCATCACACTGCTGGTCGCGCTCGGCGGCGCGGCGGTCATCATGAACCTGCCCCGCTACGAGAGCGACACGCCTCCGCTGGATACTCAGCAGACCCTCGGCGCCGCCAGGGAAAGCGACAACAAGGACGCTATCGCCAAGCAACAGGCCGATATCGCTAAAAAGCAGCCGGGCGCGGTGGTGCGCCAGAAAGCGCCGGTCGCGGAAACACCCCTGATCGTGGCCGAGCCTTCCATAAAGGGCCGTGGCGGGACTGCGGTAATCGACAACGCCACCCCATCGATGTGGTATTTGCCGGAGCACGGGGTCAAAAAGGGGCAGTAGGGAAAGCGACGAGCGACCTGGTTTCAGTCCTCGGGAGGGCCGAAATCCGGCACGATTCGATCTTGTCCGCCCGGGGATCGTAGCCGCTCGAAACGAGCCAAGTAGACCTCTTCCAACTGCGGACTTGCGATGACATCGCCGATGGGCGCTTGAAGGCCAATAGTTCCCCCATCCAGCAGGATCGCATCGTCGGCGAGGGCGGCGGCCAGGTTGAGGTCGTGAAGGGCGATCATGATCGCGCGGCCCTGGCTTCTTAGGCTGCGAAGGGTTTTCACAAGGGCGATCTGATGCGACACGTCTAGGTGCGCGGCGGGCTCGTCGAGTAGGAGCGCGGGGGCGTCTTGGGCGAGGGCGCGGGCTAGCAGCACTCTTTGGCGCTCGCCGCCGCTAAGTTCCGTCACGACGCGATCCTTAAGGGCCAGGCAGTCGACCTGGCGCATCGCCTGTTCGGCGGCGGCGCGGTCTTCCGGCGTGTCGAAGAAGCCGCCCGAGAGGGCCAGGCGTCCCATCGTCACTATCTGCTCGACGGTGAAGGCAAACGCGTGGGCTTCCTCCTGGGGCACTACTGCTACCTGGTGGGCGATCTGGCGGGGGCTGAGGTCTTGCAGTTTCTGGCCGCCGAGGCGGGCGCCGCCGCCTAAGGGCGGGATGAGGCCGCAAAGCGTGCGGATGAGGGTGCTCTTCCCCGCTCCGTTGGGGCCGAGGATGGCTAGCACGCGCCCTGGATTAAGGCTAAGCGAGACGCCGGTAAGTACGGCGCGCGCGCCGTAGCCGCACGACAGCGCCTCGCACTCGATCGCGGCGGTTCTCGGCTGCATACGGCATTTTGGCCTGACGGCGCGACCCTTGGTGGGCGCTTTGCCAATGCCTCGGCCTACCCCTGGTGCCGAGGCTATCCGGTGCAGACTCGGGGCGGCCCGTTGGCCGGCGGAACTCCCTCCGCCTGCGGCGGAGGGCCACCCCCCGCTTCGGTTCCCTCAGCGACCCCCGCCGTGAGGCAGGGGTGAACTAACTTTCCTTGGCTCGCTCGCGCCTTTCGGGCTCTCGCTCGCCGATTCCTTGTCCGGACGCCATCCATGGCGTCCCTCCGACGTCGAGCGCAACACTCCATTCGCCTGCCTCGTTGTGGAACTGCCGAGACTTCCGCGCTTGGTCGAAGAACCCTCGGTACGTCGGTGCTGTGGAAGGAGAAGCCGCACGGGCTAAAGCCCATGCCACCCGCCGAAATCCGAGCTTCCGACTGAAGACTTCATTGGCGGCCTAGCCTGTAGCGCCAGGCAACCAGCACCACGAACGCGATCCACGGCCAAAGCAATATGCCGAATGTGCCCAACTGCCCTTCTGTGCCTATCGCCTTTTGCTGAACAAACACGCATGCAGAGGCAGCCAAGATCGAGCAAAGCAACGCTTTCGGCGTGACCCAGTCTGCGTCCTCGAGCGGCCACAACAACCAAAGCAGTGCTGATGAAAGCAAGGCGCTACCGGCAGCATAGAACAGCACGGTCGCGAAGAATATTCCCTCACCAATGCCGTCACCACCGCCAAGATTCTTGAATCCGGCATCGATGACCGGCCACGCTGTCATTACGTCCGCAAAGAAAACAGCGACGAACAGGCCGACCGCAAAGGGCTTTTTTATGACTCACCCGCCCAGCCAAGCATAACACGTTCGCAACCTCACACAACGTCCAGCACGCCGCTCGAGAACGCGCGCACCATGCCTGCGTAAGCGCCGTCTTTGGCCAAGAGCTCCCGGTGCGAGCCTTGCTCGAGCACCTCGCCCTTGCGCAGCACGAGGATGCGGTCGGCCCGCGCGGCGGTGGTGAGCCGGTGGGCGATGAACAGGGTCGTGCGCGAGCGCATGATCTCATCGAGCGCGGCCTGCACCGCCTTCTCGCTATGCGCATCGAGCGATGAAGTGGCCTCGTCGAGCAAGAGAATCCGCGGCTGGCGCACCACCGCGCGCGCGATCGCCAGGCGCTGCATTTCCCCGCCGCTCAGCCGGATGCCCCGCTCGCCCAGCTCGGTCTGGTAGCCGTTAGGCATCGGGACGATGAACACGTCGGCGTGGGCGGCACTGGCAGCCTCGCGCACCTCCTCGTCGCTCGCATCGGCCCGGCCCAGGCGCACGTTCTCCTCGATCGTGCCTGCGAAGAGGAAGGTCTGTTGCGGCACCACTCCGATTAGCCCGCGCAGCCAAGCTACGTCCAGTTCGCGCAGATCGACCCCGTCGAGCAGGATTTCGCCCTCGCCCGGATCGTAAAAGCGCAGGAGCAAGTCGGCGATCGTGCTCTTGCCCGCCCCGCTTGGACCAACGAGTGCCAAGGAGGTTCCCGGCTCGATCGAGAAACTCACCTTGCGCAAAGCCTCGGTGCCGTCCGGATACGAGAACGACACGCCCCTGAACTCGATCCGCCCCTTCACCTCGGCCAGGCGACGGTCGCCCCTGGCCTCCAAGTGCTCCTCGGGTGCGTCGAGGATTTCGCGATAAATCCGCTCGGAGGCGGCTTGCACCTGGGCGTAGGTGGTGTTCACCGAACCCATGCTGCGCGCGCCCTGATTGATCATGTCGAGGGCATACACGAGAGCGGCGATATCGGGCACGGACAGGCTGCCGCGATAGGCGAGCCAGCCGCAGATCGTGAGCACGGCGGCGAGCGCGCACGCGCCGAGAAGCTCCACCATCGGCCTCAGCGTGGCCAAACGCCGCACCGCCGCCATCGTCGAGCGGAAGCTAGCCTCGACAAGCGCGGAATACGTCCGGTTGGCATGCTCCTCCGCGCCGAGCGCCTTCACCACCCGCGCCCCCTGGAGGCTCTCCTGGCTCATCGCGTTGAGGTTCGCTAGGTCTTGCTGCACTTCGGCCTGGGCCGCGCGCATCTTGCGCGCGTTGCGCTGGATCACGAACGCCATCGGGGGCAGGAACAGCAGCGTCACGAGCGCAAGCTGCCACTGGATGTAAACGATCCAGCCAAGGGCGAGCGCCGCCTTGAGCGGACCCTCGATGCTGTCCCGGATGATCGTGACCGCGGTCTGATACACGTTCACGTCGTTGGTGAGCACGCTCTGGATCGCGCCCGAGCGCCGTTCGTTGAAATAGCTGACTGGAAGCCTCTGGAGCTTGTCAAACATGCGCAGGCGCAGATCGTTGGCGAGGCGCGTGGCGGCGTGGCTCAGGTAGGTCGTCTGGCCGCGCGTGAACCAATACTTGATGCCGTACACGAGCACGACCAGCGCCGAGATGATCGCGAGCTGGTCGACCGAAGCAAGCCGGTCGGGGACGTGCGGGTCGCCTGCGCGTCGAATTGCCTCCAAGCTCTGCTTGATGAGCGGGATCGTGACCGAGGTGAGCAGCGACGTGACCGCCACGCAGAGCAGCCCCTTGACGATGGGCCGGCGCTGGGTGCGAAGCTCGGCGGCTAGGCGCGGGTCGAAGCGACGTATCAGGCTCGCCACTTAAAACTCCGCGCTGCCCGGCGTGCGATAGAACGGGATCACGTCGCGGATGTTCTTCATGCCGGTCACGTACATCATGAGCCGCTCAAAGCCAAGGCCAAAGCCTGAATGGGGCGCACTCCCAAAGCGCCGCAGGTCGAGATACCAGCCGTACGCCTCCATCGGCAGGCCCATTTCGGTTATCCTCGCCTCGATCTTATCCAGCCGCTCCTCACGTTGCGAGCCGCCCACGATTTCACCGATGCGCGGGGCGAGCACGTCCATCGCGCGCACCGTCTTGCCGTCATCGTTGGCGCGCATGTAAAACGCCTTGATCTCCTTCGGGTAATCGGTGAGGATCACGGGGCGACCCACCTTCTTCTCGGTCAGCCAGCGCTCGTGCTCGCTCTGCAGGTCGCAGCCCCAATGCACGGAATATTCGAAGGCTTCCCCGCTTGCCTCGAGCATCTTGATCGCCTCGGTGTAAGGCAGTCGCTCGAACGGGCTTTCGACCACGTGGCGGAGGGTGGCGAGCAGTTCCGGCTCGATGCGAAGGTTGAAAAAATCGAGGTCGGGGCCGCAGCGTTCGAGCAGCTTACCGATCACCTCCCGCACGAACTCCTCGGCAAGGTTCATGTTGCCTTCGAGGTCGCAGAACGCCATCTCGGGTTCGATCATCCAGAACTCGGCGAGGTGGCGCGAGGAGTTGCTGTTCTCGGCCCGGAAGGTGGGGCCGAAGGTGTAGACATTGGTGAGGGCGAGGGCCAGGCACTCGGCTTCGAGCTGCCCGCTGACGGTGAGGTAGGCGGGCTTGCCGAAGAAGTCTTGGGCGGGGTCGGGGCTTTGCAGCTTGTAGCCTTGTCCGTGGGCTTCGAGCAGTGTTGAAACGGCGAACAATGCGCCCGCCCCCTCGGCATCGCTCGCGGTGATGATCGGGGTCTGCACGTAGAGGAAGCCCCGGCTCTGGAAGAACTCGTGGATAGCGAACGCGGCCGCGTTGCGCAGGCGAAAGACGGCGCCGAACGTATTGCCACGGGGCCTTAGGTGGGCGATCTCGCGCAGGAACTCCCAACTGGCGCCCTTCTTTTGGAGGGGGTACGCGGCGGGATCTGCGGGGCCGTAGACCTCGCAGCCATCGGCGCGCAACTCGACCGGCTGCCCGGCGGCGGGCGATTCGACGATCTCGCCATCGAAGCGCACGCAGGCCCCGGTCGTGAGTTGGCTGGAGATGGTGTCTGGGATCGATCCTTCGGGGATGACGACCTGGAGGTCCTTCTGGCCGGAGCCGTCGCTGAGTTGCACGAACGAGATGCCCTTGCTGTCGCGGCGCGTTTTCACCCAGCCAAACGCGGCGGTTTTCGCGCCGGGTTTGAGGGAGAGCAGATCGCGGACGTAGGTTCGCCGGTAGTCCATCTTAGGCGCGGCGAGTTTACCGCCCTAGGTTTGGGATGTCCCGGTTGCCAAAGAGAGGCAAGTATGGGGATCGACCGCCCCCGTCCCCTTCGGGGCCACCCCCGCCTGACTCCCAAGCGGGGGAAGGGGAGTGGGTGCATTCTTCCGCATCCCCCATCTTGCCCCGACTTGTCGGGGGAGGAGGGGGTACCGAGTTCCGACGCGGCGGGGGCGGTTCCGCCTCGGCCACGCGATCGGTCGCCGCATGCTTCCCTCCCCTGCGGTGCGGGGGAGGGCGTGTGGGTCGCGCGATGCAATTGAGACGAGCATGGGTGGAGGCTCAGGCCCGATTTTGGGTAAAGAGGAAGCACCTCCAGCCGACCCTCAGCAAGCCGTCGGTCGACTTCCCCCGGCGCGGCAAGGGGAAGAGTGTCCGGAGAGGCCCAAGACTGCCTCAATGGTGGCGATGCGGGTGCTCGTGTACGAATCGAACCTGATGTGGAGCGTACGCCTCTCCCGCGCGCTGCAAGCGCTCGGGCACGAGGCGAAGGTGCTAACGAGCAGCGAGGCGCAAGCGGACGCGGACGTGGCGATCGTCAACCTGGCCGAGACGGGCTACGACGTGGGCGGCTTGGTCGTAGCCCTTGGTTTGCTTGGCGTGCCGACCCTCGGCCACGCCGGGCACAAAGAGAAGAACCTGCACGAACTCGGGCGCAAGGCTGGATGCACCGCCCTTGCCACCAACGGAGAGATAGCCCATCATCTGGCGGCGATGCTTGAGCGGGCTCTTGTCGCTCGCGTAGCCCCCGCGCAGTAGCGTTTCTTGCGCCCAATCGCGCAAGAACATAACCACTCGTCTGGGTTCCGAGACGTCAAACGACTGTGCTCCCGCAAATGCGAGAGCCGACTCGAAAGAGCCTTATCCTGCACTTGTGGGGGAGCGAGAGATCGCTTCCCTATTTTAGTTCCCTGAGCCTTGCGGTGGCTCTGCAACTCTTTGGGGAGCTTTGCGATGGCTCTGCAATGGCGTTGCGATGATTCTGCAATTGCCCGGATCGAGTTCAACAACGGTTAGCTACATGGGGGCTGCAAGGCATTCGGTCCATGCCCCCGGTCGCAAGAACGGGCACGACGGAGCGTGCCCCTCCCGTTCCGGAAACGTCTATCGCCAGTATCGCAAAGCGGCGCGAAGGCACCCACCATCCGGAAGCCATGCAAAGCCACGCAAGGCAACGGCAAAGCCATGCAAAGCGAAATGCCCCTACCGCTCGTCGATCGGCACGAAAGGCACGTTGTGAGCGCCTTCGTAGATCACGGTGGGGCGGATGAGGCGGTTGTTGTCGAGCTGCTCGATCGCGTGCGCGCTCCAACCCGAGACCCGCGAGATCACGAAGATCGGCGTGTACAGATCGATCGGGATGCCGAGCTGATAGTAGGCATAAGCGGCGGGGAAATCAACGTTCGGATGCAGGCCCTTCTCTTGCAGCATCACGCGCTCGAGGATGTCGGCGATGTCGCCATAAGTCGTGTTGCCCTTGCGCCGGCCGATCTCCTTGGCCATGCGTGTCATGTGGCCCGCGCGGCTGTCGCCCTTCTTGTATTCCCGGTGGCCAAAGCCCATCACCTTTTTCTTGTTGACGAGGGCATCGTGGATCCAGGCCTCGGCGCGCTCGGGCGTGCCGATTTCCAGGATCATCTTCATCGCCTCCTCGTTGGCGCCGCCGTGAAGGGGGCCCTTGAGAGTGCCGATGCCGGTGATGATGCCGCTGTAGATGTCGCTCAGCGTGGCGACGGTCACCCGGCATGCGAACGTGCTCGCGTTGAAGCCGTGCTCGGCGTAGAGCGTCAGCGAGGCGTCCATCACTTTCTCGGTGAATTCATCCGGCTTCTGCCCGTTGAGCACGTAGAGGAAGTTGGCGGCGGTGTTGAGGGCCGGATCGGGCTTGACGATATCGAGGCCCATCCGCAGGCGGTGGCCGTTGGCGACCATCGTGCCCGCCTTGGCGAGGATTCGGGTCGCCTTGCGCAGGTTCGCATCGTGGTCGTTCCGCGTGTAATCGGGATCGAAGGGCGCGAGAGTGGCGTAAGCCGCGCGGATCGCGTCCATCGGGTGCGTCTGCTTGGGTAGCGAGCGCAGAGTCGTGTAAACCGCTTCCGGCACGTCCCGCTCTTCTCCCAGAGTCTTGCGAAAGGCGGCCAGCTCGGCGCGGTCCGGCAGCTTGCCGAAAAGCAGCAGGTAAGCGGTCTCTTCGAACGAGCCCTTCTCCGCGAGTTCGTGGACGTCGATGCCACGGTAGACGAGGCTGCTGCGGTCACTGTCGATCTCGCTGATCGTGGTGATCCCCGCGATCACGCCTTCAAGGCCGGGGCTGTAGTTCGGATAGCTGGCGGTTGCGCTCATAAAAGCTCCTCGTTGGACCCGGCGCGCGCGGTCATGGTTTCGCTCGGCTGGGCGCCTTCCCGGATTCCACCGTGTTGGACCACGCCTGGTCTCGCTCGCCGTAGGCGGCGTAATCGATCAGGTTATAGAGTTCGGCGCGCGTCCGCATCTTGTCGAGCATCCCCGCTTGCGTCCCGTCTCGCACGAGCTCCTCGTAGGCCTCCGTCATCGCCTTCAACATGACCCTGAAGGCGGTCATCGGGAAGATGACCAAATTGTACCCAAGCTCCCGGAACCGGGCGAACGGGATGATGGGGGTCTTGCCGAACTCGGTCATGTTGGCGACAAGGGGCACGCCGATGGCCTTGCGGAACGCCTCGAACTCGCGCTCGGATTCGAGGCCCTCGGGAAAGATGGCGTCCGCCCCGTGCGCCTCGTAGAGCCGGGCACGCTCGATGGCGGCGTCGAGCCCCTCGACGCCGCGCGCGTCGGTGCGGGCGACGATGAGGAAGGCAGGCTCGCGCTTGCTCTCCACGGCGGCGACCACTTTCTTGGCCATTTCGGCGGGAGGGATCACCGCTTTGCCGTCGAGGTGGCCGCAACGCTTTGGGCTGACCTGATCCTCGATGTGGATGCCCGCGAGCCCGGCGCGCTCCATCTCGAGCACTGTTCGGGATACGTTCATCGTTTCGCCAAAGCCGGTGTCGGCGTCCGAGATGACGGGCAGGGGCGCCGCCTGGCACACGTTGGCGGCGGTCTGCGCCATTTCGGTCAGGGTGACGAGGGCGTGGTCGGGCGCGCCGAGCATGGCGTTGGTCACCCCCGCGCCGCTTAGATAGAGGGCCCTGGCGCCAGCCTTATGGGCGGCGACCGCGCTGATCCCGTTGAACACTCCGGGAAGCAACACCGCGTCCTTGGCCATCAGCTCGCGAAGCCGGGCGCCGGGCGAGGCAAGGGGCGGCTTCAGCATCGGGGCCAGCGTACCCAGGGGCGACGAAGCTGCAACCTTCCTCTATGATGCGGTCGCATGTCCAGAAGCTCGATTACATCCACGGCAACTCCGTCCGGGCTGGGCTCGTGGCGCGGCCCGAGGATTATCGCTGGTCCAGCGCCCGTCTTTACGAGCAGGGGTTGTATGATGAGGATCGAGGCCTCGCGGAGCAGGTGCTCGCTCTGATGGAGACGGAGCGGGATTGGCTGCAGCGAGAGCGTTAGATGGATGCATGATCTCGGCCATCGTTCGACAACCGTTCGACCACCGTTCGGCGATTGTCCGACTGCACAAGTGGCTAGAGGGAAAGATGGGAGTAGTGTTAGAGCCTCGGCTCTCAGGCGTGCCGGGCGGGAGGGGAGAGACGACGGTGGGACATGCCTCGGCCTACCCCTGGTGCCGAGGCTATCGAACGCGTGGGGGTAAGGACGCAGCAGAGGGCTCGCGGCGCTGAGGGTAGTGTGATGGTCGAGGGCAGATATGAGATTAGCAACAAAGCCTCGGCACTCAGGTGTGCCG
>JACOSL010000031.1 GCA_016179045.1 Fimbriimonas ginsengisoli
CGACCGTCTCGGGCACGTGGCACGGGTTGCGACCAGGTGCGCGATATCCATAAAGTAGGCGTCCCAACTCGGTCGTTCGCGCATTGTGAGGATTATGGACGGCTCCGCCGAATCAAAGGGCGTTTGCTCGGATGTTGGCCGGGGGCGGTCGTATACTGCTGGGCGATGGACCCGGACAAGCTGTTCGAAGACGTTTTCGAGAAATACTGCGCCCACTTCAACCCCGGGTTGGCACGGCTGGTGACCTTCGCCGGGTTCGGCATCGAAATGGAGGCCGAGGGCTGCATCATCACCGACCACGAGGGGCGCCGATTCATCGACTGCCTGGGTGGGTACGGCACCTTCGCCCTCGGGCACCGGCACCCCAAGGTGGTCGAGGCGGTCAAGCGGCAGCTCGACTCGCTTGCTCTCAGCGGCAAGGCGTTCCTAACCAAGCAGGTGGCGGATCTCGCCGCCAAGCTGGCGGAAATCACACCGGAGGGCCTCGAATACTGCTTTTTCTGCAACAGCGGCACCGAGGCGGTCGAGGCGGCGCTCAAGTTCGCGAAGGCGACGACGGGCAGATCCCGCTTCGTGAGCACCGAAGGCAGCTATCACGGCAAGACGATCGGCGCTCTATCCGTCACCGGTCGCGAGAAGTATCGCAAGCCGTTCGAGCCCCTCTTGCCAGGGGTTGCGTTCGTGCCCTATGGAGATGCGGCCGCCGCGGTCGCCGCCATCGACGACAAGACGGCGGCGATGATCGTGGAGCCCGTCCAGGGCGAGGGCGGCATCATCGTGCCGCCGGACGGATATTTGCGCGAGTTGCGCAAAGCCTGCGATGCCCACGGAGCGCTGCTGATCGCGGACGAGGTGCAAAGCGGCCTGGGGCGTTCTGGCTACCTCTTCGCCTGCGAGCACGATGGCATCAGCCCCGACCTGATGCCTTTGGCCAAGTCGCTCGGCGGCGGGGTCATGCCGCTTGGGGTTGTGATCGGTACGCAGGCGGTTTGGGATGCGGTCTTCGGCCCCAACCCCCTGGCCCACACGAGCACGTTTGGGGGCAATGCGCTTGCGTGCGCGGCGGGCCTTGCCGCGCTCGAAGTGCTGCTCAGCGAAAACCTGACCGAGCGATCGCGCGTGCTGGGAGCGAAGATGAAGGCGGCGTTCGAAGAGGTGGCCCGGCGGCACGCCGATCTCGTGCTCGAAGTTCGGGGCCGCGGCCTGATGATTGGGGTTGAGTTCCGCATGGACGAGGTGGGCGAAATCGTGGTGGCCCAACTCATGAAGCACGGCGTCTGCGTGGCTTATGCCCTGAACAATCCTCGAGTGCTGCGCTTCGAGCCGCCCCTCATCATCGGTGAGGACCTCGTCGCACAGGTCGTGGAGGCTCTCGATTCTGCCCTCTCTGAAACCGAGTCCCTACTTGCGGAACTTGTCTGAGGCCCCCGTTGTTGCTCTTATCGAAAGCGATTTGAAACCCCAAGAATCCTAGAGAAGTGAAAGCAAGGCGAAGGCGGGCGCGGATCAGAGAAGATCGGCGCCCGCCGCGCTCTTGGGGGGGGCCTTGCCGTGGCTCTGCTGTGGCTGTGCATGGCATTGCGATGGCTTTGCGGTGGCTTTCCGGAACTCTTCCCCTTGCCGTTCAGGAGGAAGTCGGCCGAAGGCTCGTGTCGGTTCGATGGAGGTTAGTCCATCGTCACGTTTCGAGCCCAGTTGGCATATGGTCGTCACCCAACGCCAAGGATGGCGTTGAACAGAAAATGGTGAGCAAGCGCCCGGAGGGCGCGAGCGAACCGAAGAAAACAACTCCCCTCCCTTGAGGGAGGGGAAGGGGAGGGTGATCGCAGGCTCAGAAGCGACGGCCTCAGGAGGGGGTGAGCGCCGCGCGTGGGGAACCCGGTCGAAAGCTTCCGGAGACTGGATGGCGTTGCAATTTGCGAGTCGCGCGCCGATGAACCTCCACCTGCGTGCGTTTCCGTCTACTTCGAAGGTCAGGTTGGTAGAATGCGCTTCATGGCCGCAACCGCTCCCCCCCCAACTTCGCCCTTGTCCACGCTGAAGATGCGCCTGGGCGACATGAACGCCCTCCACGCCGCCATCGGCATCATGGATTGGGACATGCAAACCTATATGCCGCCGGGCGGATCGGAAGCCAGAGCCCAGCATGTGAGCCGCCTGATGCGCATGCACCACGACCTCTTCACCTCAGATGAAGTGCAGCGCCTGGTCGAAGAGTCGAGCCGAGGCGCGACAGGAGACGACGCAGCGATGCTGCGCGTGGTGAAGCGCGAGCTCGACCAGGCGACCAAGATCCCCGCCGCGCTCGTCGAGGAGAAAGCCAAGCTGACGTCCACCGCCTTCGACATTTGGGTCAAGGCGCGGGCGGCAAACGACTTCAAGAGCTTCGCCCCCTATCTCGAGCGCGTAGTCGAGATCGTGCGAGAGGAGGCCGAATACCTCGGCTACAAGGACCACATCTACGACGCCTTGATCGACCTTTACGAAGAGGGCGCGACCACCGCCGATTGCCGCCAGATGTTCGATGGGATCAGGCAACCCCTAACGGACCTGGTGCGCGCGATCGCGGCCAAGCCGCAGGTTGACGATTCCGTGCTTCATGGCGCCTGGAGCGAGCCGGCGCAAAAGGCTTTCACCGAAATGATCGTGAAGGCGGTGGGCTTCGATTTCCAGCGCGGACGGCAAGACAAGGCCGCCCATCCGTTTTGCACGGGCTGGTCGATAGGCGATATCCGCCTGACCACCCGCTACAAGGACAACTTGCTCTCCGCCATCTTTAGCTCGCTCCACGAGGCGGGTCACGGCATGTACGAGCAGTTCTCGCCAAAGGAGTGGGACCTGACACCGCTGTGCGGGGGCGTTTCCCTTGGGTTGCACGAGAGCCAGTCGCGTACTTGGGAGAACCTGGTGGGCCGAAGCCGCGCCTTCTGGGTGCGATTCCTGCCAGATCTCAAGCAGGCCTTCCCCCAGCTTGCGGCGCTCGACGTCGATAGCTTCTACCGCATGGCGAATAAGGTGCAGCCTTCGCTAATCCGCGTCGAGGCGGACGAAGTGACCTACAACCTGCATGTGCTGATTCGATTCGAACTAGAGTGCGACATGCTCACCGGGGCCTTGACTGTACGAGACTTGCCGGAAGCGTGGAGCTCCAAGTATCAGACCTATCTCGGCGTGAGGCCCGCGACCGACTCCGAAGGCTGCCTGCAGGACGTGCACTGGTCGGGCGGCTCGATCGGTTACTTCCCGACCTACTCGATGGGCACGGTCCTGAGCTTCCAGATTTGGGCGTCGATGGCGCGCGATCTGGGCGATCTGGATGCGGTGATCCAGCGGGGCGATCTGGCGAGCATCCACGGCTGGCTGGTCGAGAAGATCTATTCGCAGGGCAGGCGCTACACGCCCAAGGAGCTTGTGCAGCGGGTGACGGGCAAGCCGTTCGAAACGCACGACTACCTAAAGGGCCTGACCGCCAAGTATGCGGCGCTCTACGGTCTTTGAGCTCGTGGGTTAAGCCGGTTACGCTGGTCGGGCGGACGATCAGGCTTGAGCCGCTGTGCGAGGCGCACGCCGCCTCGCTGGCGCGGCATGTGGAGCTCGATCTGTTTCTGCTCTTTGCCGGCCTTCGCCCTCGCGAGGCGAGCGAGCGGGGTCTGGCGGACTACATTCGGGGTCGGCTGGCGCTGCCCATGGTGCAGTCGTTCGCGATGGTGCTCCAGGAGGGCGGCGAGGCGGTGGGCCACTCCAGCTTCATGGACATCCAGGCCGAGAATTCGGGGCTGGAGATCGGTTCGACCTGGATCGCCCGGCCCTGGCAGGGCACGAAGGTGAACCCGGAGGCGAAGCTGCTCATGCTCGCCCATGCCTTCGACGAACTGGGGTGCGAGCGGGTGATGCTCAAGACCGACCTGCGCAACCTCCAGAGCCAGCGTGGAATCGAAAAGCTGGGGGCGGTGAAGGAGGGGGTGCTGCGGCGCAACGTGCGCATGGTCGACGGCTATATGCGGAGCACGGTGATGTATTCGATCCTGCGCGAAGAGTGGCCTAGGGTTCGCCAGGGGCTCGAGGCGCGGCTCGCCTAGGGTGGTGTGGAATTAGCCGTGCACGGTTTGCGCTCGCCTAAGTCACGTGGACGCCATGGAAGAAGTCCCGGATGAAAGACGGCGAGCGAGTCCCGATGAAATCGGGACGAGCGACCCGAGGAAAATAGAATCACCCCTGCCACGCGGCGGGGGTCGGTGAGGCGACTCGTCCGACGAAGCGCAGCGAAGGCGGAAGCCGAACCGGGGGGTGGTGCTCCGCCGGTAGGCGGAGATGGTGAAACAGACGTACAATCGGGGGTAAACCTGCGATGAGATACGCGATTCTGTTAGAGCCTCAGCCCGAGGGGGGCTTTACGGTGACTGTTCCCGACTTGCCCGGATGCGTCAGCCAGGGTGAAACACCCGAGGAATGCCGCGCAAACATCGCGGAAGCGATTGAGGGATGGATTCTCACAGCACAGGCCAACGGCTGGCCCGTGCCGCGTCCAACCACGCGCTTCGACGAAGTCGAAGTTCGGGCCTCGTAAAGCGTGGCACAGCGTGCTCGCTCCCACTTACCGAGGTCAAGGGTTCAGCCTTCTGTATTCGAATCCAACGGCTGCCAAGTACGCAAAGAGCGCGACACTTATGCCTACTATGACGGCTCGACCCGCTGTGCTCGGGATGTCCGACTCGAGGGCAAAGATCAGTCCCTCAAATAAGGCTGCTGCGAGTATCCCTGTCGCCCACCGCCCGCTTAGCCTCAGCCACCTGACCACGATGACGCCGATGATCAGCCAAATGAGGCCACAGATGACGAATCTAGCGCCGTCCTGAACGGCGCCTCCGGCCCCATACGCCGCCGCAATCAGCAGGGTGCAAACTAGAACCGGCAAGACATTCTTGGTCATGATGGGCCACGATCCTCGACTTCCGCGCGCCAGCTTATTTTGGCGGCAAGGGTGGAATGGGCTTTAGCCCGTGCAGTGCGTGGAAGTAAGGCAATCGGGGGTGGCACGGGCTTTAGCCCGTGCAGTGCGAGGAAGTAAGACAATCCGGGTGGCATGGGCTTTAGCCCGTGCAGCTTTGCAAGCGTGGGCACAAAGAGCTGTCAGCCTAGGCCGGGGGCTCTGCGAGTTTCCGACGCCCACCATGGGCAACGCACCACTTCCACGATCCCAGCCTTTCCCTCGTGTGCGCGCACGCTCGACCATGGCCAGTCGCGGGCATCGGCGCAGAGTCCACGCTCAACCGGGTTGTGGTGGATGTACTCGATGCTGCGCCAGGCGACGTTGCCCGACGAAATGTTGCGGTCATAGCCGCCGCCCTGCTGCCAGAAGCGGTACTCTAGCCGTCCTGAGGGTCGCTTCACAGCCGTGGCCGGGCGCAAATTCGGATGCAATGCGAAGGCTTGTCGCGCGACTGGCGCTTTGATTTGGCGCAAGATTTGCGCCACGGAGTGTTCGGCAGCCTCAGGGAATAGTAGCACGTGGCAATGCTCTGGCATCACGACATACGCCCAAACCTGGAACTCGAGTCGATGCCGTGCTCGCTCAAGAGCGTGCACGAACGCTTCCGCGACGCCCGGCAGGGTGAGAAACGGGAGGCGGTGATACGTGCTAAACGTGAGTTCGTGGGCCTCGCCGGGCGTGTCGTAGGATCGTCGAGTCTTGAACTTCATGTGCGCCAGTGCGCATCTTAGCGCAGGGCATTTTTGTTCGTTGCACGGGCTAAAGCCCATGCCACCCGGAGACCGCAACCGAATCAGCCCGACCCATGAGGCTGAACTGGCAGCATAAGAGTCAAGCAGATGGGCCAAAGCGCGGTAACGAAGAACCATGCAGATGGATGATGGTGTGCCGTGAGCGATTCCAAGACGATCACGAGGCCCGTGAAACACAGCGCCAAGAGCGGGCCCCAGACTCGCCACCGGCGAACGTCGAACGGCGGCTGATCAGGCAGAATGCGTTGCGCCCAACGATAGTAAAGTGCCGCTAACATGCCCCAGACTAGCCCTAAGAGCAACGGGACATACTGCGCTCCCGTGCCTAAATCCGCGAGAAACACGCCCGCAAGGAGAAAGGCGCCCGCTACGCATTCTGCCAAGAAGCGGCTCGCTCCGAAATACTTCAACTCTTGCCTTGGGCCGCTAAAGCGTCCCGCGCAGGGCCTGCTCGCGCTCGATCGCCTCGAACAGCGCCTTAAAGTTCCCCTTGCCGAAGCTCTTGGCGCCTTTGCGGTGGATGATCTCGTAAAACAGGGTCGGGCGGTCGGTGATCGGCTTGGTGAAGATCTGGAGCAGGTAGCCCTCGTCGTCCCGGTCGACCAAGATCCCAAGCTGCGAAAGCTCCCCGATGTCCTCGTCGATCTTCCCGACCCGCTTGGGCAGTTCTTCGTAGTACGCCCGGGGCACGACGAGGAACTGCAGACCCCGCGCCTGCAGGCGGCTCACGGTGTGCACTATGTCGTCGGTGCGCATCGCCACGTGCTGGCATCCCGCTCCGCCGAAGAAGTCGAGAAACTCGTCGATCTGGGAGCGCTTCTTGCCCGGCGCGGGCTCGTTGATCGGGAACTTGACCCGCCCGTTGCCGTTGCTCATCACCTTCGACATGAGCGCGGTGTATTCGGTGGAGATGTCCTTGTCGTCGAAGCTGATGAGCTGCTTGAAGCCGAGCACGTCTTGGTACCACTTCACCCAAACGTTCATCTGGCCGAGCTCGACGTTGCCCACGCAGTGGTCCACCTCGATGAGCCCGATCGGGTCGCCCGGCTCGTTCATGTCGCGGTAGCCGGGCAGGAACCGGCCCTCGAACCGGTCGCGGTTGAGCATGGTGTGGATGGTCCGGCCGTAGGTCTTGATCCCGGCCGTTCGCACCTTGCCGTCGTCGTCCTCCAGCGTCACCGGCTCGTAGGCGGATTCGGCGCCGCGCGAGATTGCGGTCTTGTACGACCAGTCGACGTCGTCCACCTCGAAGGCGATGTCTTGGACGAAATCGCCATGCTTGGCCACGAGCTTGCTGAGCGGGTGGTCGGGCACGATCGCGGCGGTGAAGACCAGGCGCAATTGGTCCTGGGCGAGGACGTAATCCACCTTGTCGCGCTGGCCCGTCTCGAGGCCGTTGTAGCCCACGATATTGAATCCGAACACGTGCTGGTAGTAGTAGGCGGACTGCCGCGCGTTGCCGACGTAGTGGCGGATATGGTCGACCTTGCGGATGGGGAAGCTGTCTTGCATGGCTGGCTCCAAAGATTCTCACTCGAATTATACAGGGGCTTGGCACGGTTGCCGACCCTTGAGAAAGGCCCCGTTGAAGGCCATAATGAAGCCCGCGCCGCTGTAGCTCAGTGGTAGAGCAATCGCCTCGTAAGCGATAGGTCACGAGTTCGAGTCTCGTCAGCGGCTCCAGGGCGCGGTTAGATTGCGCTCGTGTCTCCCAGACCTATTCTCTGCTTCAGCGCAGAATCGCCTAGCGACGCTGTCCGGCCAAGAGGATCTCCTTCGCCTTGGTGGGGTCGTCGGTAGGCAGGTCGCAAGCCCGATTCCGGCAGATATAAGCCGTGGCCTTGTCGGTCAAAGGGCGAAGCTCCTTCGTGTACGGAGCCAGTTCCGCCAGGGCCGAGGCGGAGGCGGGCGTCTTCAGGGCGAATACGGCCCTCGGCGCGTAGACTGAGCGCAGGGCGGCAAGCATGGGTTCGCCGCTGGTGGATGGGCTCGCGATCACGACCTCGTTTCCCGGGCCGTGAACGTAGTCGGCGGCGACGGCGAAGGTGGGAAAGGCGTGCAGAGCGCCACGGATTCGGGTGCCGAACGCGAGCACGGTTCGCCGGCCAAGCGACTCCAATTGAGGGTCACCGATCAGCCGACCAAGCCGAACCAGGTCCAGCGCGGCGACCGCGTTCCCGGATGGCAGAGCCGCGTCCTCCGCGGTCTTTGGCCTCGTCAGCGCGTACTTGTCGCCAGTAGGAGCCATGTAGAATCCGCCGGCGGCCTGGTCGGCGAGCGTGTCCTTCATGACGTTAGCAAGCCTCTTTGCCTCCGCGAGCCAAATCGGATCGAAGTCCGCCTGGTACAAATCGGTCAAGCCCCAAATTATAAAGGCGTAGTCGTCCAGCCCGCCGACGCCCGCCGATTTGCCACCCCGATACTGATGCAGGAGCTGACCGCTTGAGTCGGCGTTGCGCTTAAGGATGAATCCTGAAGCCTTTGCCGCCCTTGCCGTCCATCTCTCCTCGCCAAAGGCGGCCCCGGCCTGAGCGTAGGCAGCGATCATCAGCCCGTTCCAATCGGTGAGAACCTTATCGTCTGTCTGGGGAGGAACGCGCTTCACGCGCGCTGCCAACAACGCGCTTTGAACCCTGAGGAGCCGGGGATCGAGCAAATCGACGTCGTCCGCGAGCCTCAAGATATTCGTAGACTCCTCGAAGTTTCCCCCCGGCGAAGTCCGAAAGGCCTGTCGCGCGAATTTGGCATCGGACTCGCCGAGGGCCTCGCTAAGCTGGCGCTCGGTCCACAGGTAGAACTTGCCTTCGGAGCCTTCGCTGTCCGCATCCTGAGCGCTCAGGAAGCCGCCCGCTGGGTCGGACATGTCTCGGTCCACATAGGTCAGGACCTCGTCCGCGATCCGCTTGTAAAACGGATTCTTCGTTGCTTGGTACGTCCCGACACAGGCCATGGCGAACAGCGCCTGATCGTAGAGCATCTTCTCGAAATGGGGCACCGTCCAAGTCGCGTCAGTCGAGTAGCGATGGATTCCGTAACCGACCTGGTCGTAAACGCCGCCGCGCCTGATCGCTCGGATGGTCTTCTCGACCGCCTTGAGATACTCGGCCTTGCCGGTGGCGTGCCAGGCTCTTAGAAGCATGGTGAGGTTCGTCGGCTGCGGGAACTTGGGCCGCGAGCCAAATCCCCCGTTTTGAGGATCGTATGCGAGCATGAGCCCGGCCGCCGCTTGGTCCACGTCGGCCAACGACAGGTCTCCGGGCGCGGAGGACTCGCTCGGCATCAAGACCTTACTCGTGATCTCAGCCGCGTTGTTTTCAAGCTCGGCGCGTTTTGTCTTCCAGAGTTCGGCGGCTCGCGTCAGAAGCTGGGTAAGAGCCTCCTTCGGGAAGTAGGTGCCGGCGAAAAACGGTTTGCGCTCTGGCGTCAGAAGCAGGGTCATTGGCCAGCCGCCGCTGCCGGTTAAGGCTTGGGTGACCTGCATATAGATGTGGTCCAGATCGGGTCTCTGCTCTCGGTCGATCTTGATTGCGATGAAGCTGTCGTTTAGAAGCTTGGCGACCTCCTTGTCCTCAAAGGATTCTCGTTCCATGACGTGGCACCAATGGCACGTCGAATAGCCGATCGACAGAAAGATGGGCTTGTCCTCCCGCTTCGCGCGCTCGAGCGCCTCCTCGCCCCACGGGTACCAGTCAACGGGGTTGTGGGCATGCTGGAGCAGATACGGGCTCGTCTCGCTGATGAGATGGTTGGCCGGCTGTTGGAGCCTCGGCGACATTCCCACGGAGTTCGCTAAGCACTTTCTCGCGCATCCCGGCGCCACCAGCAGCGCGGCGAGAACGGCAAGTCCGACTCCCGCTGTTCGGTGCAGCGAATCCTTAGCGGCGAACACCCTCATCGACCACGGTCGCTAAAAGAATCGTGCGAGGTCGCCCGCCTGATGACGCAGAGGCTACCGGGCTGGCGCGCCCGATTCGCCGACGCTAAGGCAGATCGCAACATGGTTCTTCCCCCTCACCCGCGCTCCTGAATGCGGCGAACGCCTTCAGAGCCCACGTCTCGCCCACACAGCCGCCCATCGTCGAGGCCACCGCACAGATCTCCACAAGCTCCGCCTCGGAAGCGCCCACCTCCCGCGACTTCAACGCGTAATACTTCACGCAAGGCTCGCACCGGGCTGCGATCGACCAAAGCAGCGCCCCAAGCACCTTGACCTTGGCAGGAAGCGCCCCGTCCGAATATAGCGCCTTTCGGCGCATGCCCTGAATAGCGCCGGTCGTGCCGTGTGTTGCCCTTGCGAAGTCCGTGAAGTGCTCGTAAGCAGGTTCGATTCTCGTTAGTTGATCATTCATAATCGACCATCTCCCGTCTACGAGGACCGCTGAAACCCCTCGCCTCTGCGTCGACCGACATGAACCAACCGACGACCATCAGATCGCGCTCAAGGCGACCCGCGCAAGCGTCATCAGGGACATCTGATCGGTCCGAGCCATCAACACGTACGCGGCGGGCCCTTTGCTCCAAGCGACGACGGAAACGCCTTTGCGCGAGCAGCAGAAGAAGTCCATCCCGGCCATCGAGACCTTGTTTCCCGGCTCGAAGGCGAGCTTCGAGGTCGGCATCTGGCAGAGGGCGACCAACTGCCCCTTCCACCGATAGCGGACGACGGCTACCGGCGTTCCGGCGAGGGGGCACTGACCGCATCCGGCCATTTCCGCGCCCGCTCCGCTAAGATTCGGCATGGCGATCGGGATGCCAACAGTGCGGGCAAGCCTCTCGGGGGTCGATTCCGGCATCGGCGTCAGGAGTTCGGATCGTTGGGCGACCTCGGCAAGCGGCATAGGCGCTTGGGCCGAGACAGGCTGAGGGTGGCTCATCGCCCATGCCAAGGCGATGGCGGCGACCGCGAACGCGGGCGCCCAGCGCCAAAGTGTGGGCTGCTTGGGTTGAGCCTCGATGGCACTCCGCACGCCGTCCAGCAGCCCGGAAGGCGCTTGCAAGTCGGTTCGAAGGGCGACTTCGATCCTTGCCGTGTCGCGGCGGAGCGCCTCCGCACGGTCACGGCACTCCGCGCATTTCTGCAAGTGGCTCACGACCGCCCGTTCGGCGGACAGATCGAGCTCGCCGACAACATGCAGCAGCATCAGTCGCTCTACTTCTCGGCAGGTCAACATTCGCGGGACTCCTCCGGGAGCTTGGCGCGCAACTCCTCTAGGCCACGTGAGATCCGATGAGCAGCGCTTTGCAAGGTCATTCCTCTGATCTCGCCGATCTCCCTAAATGTGTAGCCGAGTACGAATCGTAGAATCACAAGGTGCCTTGTGTCGGGGCTAAGAGCTTCGAGCGCTGCCAGGACCGCCTTGCGCTCCATTCCGTCGAGGGTCTGCCGCTCGAAGTCGGCCGGGTCGGGAGTTTCGTTGTGCAGGCTCGTTTCCATCGTTCGCGCTCGCCGGCGGCCGTCGGACCAGTTCAGGCATACGTTCGTGCTCAACCGCAACAACCAGTTTCCGAACGGCCGCTCGGGATCGAATTTTCCGATCTGACGGAAGGCGCGAATAAGGCATTGTTGGCTCAGGTCTTCCGCGTCTTCGACGGTTCCGGCAAAGCGATAGGCGAGGCGGTAGACATGATGCCGATGCCGGTGCGCCAACTCCATGTACGCCTCTGTATCGCCGCCCCGCGCCCGCCGTGCCAGGTTTTCGTCTGTCATCCAGAAGAGTCGTTCACCCAACCATACAGCGCCGGGCGGCCAGTTTTCCCCTCGTTACCAACGACTTATGGAAAACTGCGCGCGCACGCTGTATGAGAGATCAGATGCGCACCGGTCAAGCCATGACCCCCGCATCGAGGAGCAAAACGCCGTATGAAACGATTCAGATTTGTCCTCCCTACCTCCCTTGTTGTCTTCGCCCTCGTCGGTGCATCGCTCGTGTTCGCATGGCAGGGCGATATGAAGATGAAGGACATGCGATCCGCAGCAGGGAAGAAGGCGGCGGCGGGCGTGGCTAAAGAGAAGGCCAGGCAAGTGAAGAAAGGCATGTACGGCTGCTGCCTCAAGCATTCATGCGACTTCTGCGCCATGCACATGGGAAACTGCGAGTGCGGCGAGATGGCCACGATGGACCAGCCCGTGTGCAACGAGTGCAAGGGCGGCTGGGCTGCGGGCGATGGCAGGATCGCGGGCAAGAGCGCCGACGCCATCAAGACGATGCCACGCGGCATGAAGATGTAATTCCCTCCTGGAAGCGGTCCCCGTTCGGCCCTCGGCGGGGACCCGCCCCCCTCTCAGGCACGCCATCTCGGGCCGCAGCGTTAGAATGAACAAGATGCTTTCGATCAAGATCGTAACACCGATCGCGGCTCTCGTCGCCTTTTCCCTTTATTCGGACGGCCAGAAGGCGCAACCTGCGCCGGCAAAGGGCTGGACCGCCAACCTCGCCAAGGCGCTGAAGGATGCCAAGAAGTCGCATAAGCTGGTCATGGTGGATTTCAACGCCACATGGTGCGGGCCTTGCAGGATGTATCAGACCGAGGTCTTTCCTACGGCCTCGTTCAAGCGGGAGACCAAGAACGTGGTGCTCGTCACCGTCGACGTCGACGCCCAGCGGGAGCTCGCCCTTAAGTACAAGGTGAGTTCGATCCCCGACATCCGGTTTCTCTCCCCAAATGGCAAGGAAGTCGGGCGGCTAATCGGCTACGGCGGGGAACAGCGCCTGATCGGCGAACTGGCCAAGGCGCGTCGCGCGGCCAAGCTGTAATCTCTGAGTGGCGTCGGCGGATCGCTAGCCCGATCTGGCTGAAGAGAGGGTTTTGCAACTGCGGCGTAGAAAGAGGTTACAGAGGACCGGGGAGAGCCGCGCCTCAAGCGGTGGTCCGTGATCGGTCGCGCTAGCGTGGTGCGTCTAGATATTCGGCCGTCGGCTTGGGAACATCGCGGCCTTCCCTCAGTCTAGAGTAGAGACGTTGCCCATATGAAGTGTCCGTACTGCAGCAGCAGGGACAGCCTGGACGCCAGGTTTTGCAGCCACTGCGGTGCGATTTTGCGCGCCGACCTAATCGCGCGCCGGGCACCCAAGCCTAAGATGAAGCGTGGCGCGTTCTTGCGCCTGCTCACCGTCTGTCTCGCTGCGGTCCTCGGAGCGATCATCGGCTGGCAGTTTGCCCGGATGAGCATCCGGTGGCAGCATGAAACCGACATCTTCGGCTTCTTCGGCGGTCTTATCGGCCTGGTCCTGGTCTATCTGGTGAGCGGCGCCGGACTCTTGATCTCGAAGACGAAGCTCCAGCAACGCAGGCACCGCGTGAACACGCAGTTGCGCTCGTTGATGCGCGGGATCGAGAACGCATGCCAGGAGACGCTTGAGGAGACCGAAGCGGACACCGAGCACGACCACCGGCAGAAGCGAGCGGAGACCTTTGAGGTGCTGGCAATCGCCCATCTCATGACAGGCGAAACCGAGGGCGCTTCGCACGAGTTTGAATTGGCGCGAGAGTTGGGGGCCAAGGATGCATCGCTGCTCAACAATTCGGGCGTGGCTCAGGCCAAGCTGGGGCGACTGCCGCAGGCCATGAGTTTGGTTGAGCAGGCCTGCGCGGCGGTTCCAGGAGCCAAAGAGCCCTACGCCAACCTTGCCCACATTTATTGCAAGGGCACGTTCGGCGCCGGCGGTCGCAGCCTTCAACACGGCATCGACGCCGTCCACAAGGCGATCGCTCTCGATCCGGAGGACCCGGGCAATCTCGAGCGCCTCGGCCAGATTCTTACGCGAGTGGGCCGGACCGATGAAGCGATGTCGAGCGCGCGATCTCTAGCCGAGAACAGCAATGGGGCGCGCACGCGACAGGCCGACGCCCACAACTTGATGGGAGTGGCTCTACTGGGAAAGCGAGAGCACCGAACGGCGCTGCACGAGTTCCAATCGGCCGCCCGCATCGACCCGACCAATGGCGCTGCGCTAGCCAATATCGGCGCGACGATGATCGCGCAGGAGCAGGTGCGCGAATCGCTCGAGCCCCTGCTGAAGGCGGTCATCCTCGATCCTAACTGCGCCGCCGCACAGAATAATCTCGGCATCGCCCTTGCGACCGTGGGCGCGGTGAACGAGGCGGTCCATGCGTTCCGCGAGGCGAGTCGCCTCGATCCGTCCCTCGACGAGCCGCACTACAACCTCGGCAAAGTTTATGCCGACCACGGGGTGACCGATCTCGCCGCCCGCCATCTCGTTCGTGCGACCCAGATTAACCCTTATGCGCCCGAGGCTCTGCTCGCGCTTGGCGTGGTGGAGGCGCACCTCGGGCATCACGACAAAGCGATCGAGTATGTGGAGCTAGCCGCGCGCTACGCGCCGAACGACGCTCTCACTTACATTAGCCTTGGCACCTGTCGCGCGCTTGCCGGCGAGTATGAGCTTGCCGAGCAGGATCTGAGCCGAGCTCGGGACCTCGACAAGGACAATCAGCACGTTTACGGCCAGCTTGCTTACGTGCACATGATGCTGCACGACGTGAGCACCGCCTCAAGCGACCTGACGATCGCCCTGTCGTTTGGCGACATGCCGCTGCTCAATAACAACTACGCCTTGACCCAACTGGAGCTGAAGGGCTACGACGCCGCCCTGCTGCACTTCAACCGCTCTCTATCCCTCAAGCCCGACTTCCACGAGGTGCACTACAACCTCGGCTACCTGTGGGCGCTCAAGAGGCGCGTCCTGGATGCCGTGCGCGAGTGGGAGATCGCCGAGAGGTTTGAGGCCGGGCATGCCGACTGCTACGTCAACCTCGGAGTCGCCTACTACCTGATCGACCGGCTGGAGGAGTGCGTGCTCCGCTTCCGCCGGGTTCTCACAATGCGTACGGACCGGATCGAAGACTATTCGAATCTGGCAATGGCTTATTCGAAGCAGGGCGTCGTTTCCAAGAAGCTCTCGAGGAAGAAGGGCGACCGACACAATCAGGTGGCGGTCGAGCGGTTCAGCCTTGCCATCGGCATGTTCGATCTCGCTATCCGGATCGATCAGTACAACGTGGTGCTGCACTCGAATCGCGGCCTGGCCTGCTTCTTCGCCAACCGGTTCGAGGAGGCGTTCGAGGAGTGGTCGAAAATCGCCAAAATCGACCCGGAATACGCCAAGAAGCGCGGCGAGCTGACCAAGGACACCGTTTTCGACGAGAGCTGCGTGAACTTCGTGAGCATGAAGGTGTGGGAGCGCGCGCACGGCCTTCCCCCTAAGACACATGGCTTTAAGTTCGTCACCGCCCCCAGCTACGCGGCCGAAGAGTGGAACCTGATGGTGCCGCGCGAGGACCTCGCGGGGGTGCAACAGCTCGAGCGTGAGTCGCGCGAAGTCGAGCGGGCAATTCGCGCTCTTGTCATCTAGGCTCGCGTAAGGTTCACCCGGAGCCTTTCGGGCTTCCGCCCGCGTCCTTCCAACGATGATCCGGTTTCATCGCCCGATGCCCGCCACGGATGGCGAGCCTCTGGTCTGCCCGGGCTGCGGAAAGCCGCTCCGCGAAGAACGCTCGCACTATCGGTGCGAAAGCTGCGGGATCGTGGAGGCGTGCTGCGAGGCGCAGAGCGAAGGCCCTGAGGCGGCCGCGGAGGCCGCAACCCTTTCGCTTCGAACCGCGCAGCCGTAGCTACTCCACCGGCGGTAGCAGAGCGGGATCGCGCCGCAGCACGTGCACATGGATCCAGCGCTGCAGATCGTCGACCAGCGTGTGCATGATCGGGATATCGAGCAGCGAGAGTACCGTTCCCACCGCAAGGCCTCCGATGATCACCGCCCCGAGCGGCTGATACGCATCGAGCCCCGTCTTGGGCGAGAAGGCCACCCCCGCCATCACGAAGATCGTGATCAGGGAGGTCATCAGGATCGGGCGCAGACGTTGCGGGCAAGCCTTGGCCACCGCCAGGTTGCGCGGCATGCCGCTTCGCCGGTAGCCGAGAATGAGGTCGATCAGCAGGATCGCGGTCACCACGTCCATGCCGCTGAGCACGATCACCCCCAGCAGCGACACGGTCGAGAACGCGAGGTGCATCAGCCAGAGCATGAAGAACACGCCGCTGAGTTCGAGAGGCAGGCTAACCACCATCTGCAGCGGCTGCAAGAAGCTTCCGAACTGGGCGACGAGAATCAGATACATCAGGCAGAGGGCGATCGCAAGGCCGGTTAGGATCAGGCGGAAGCTGTCGAGCATCTGGGTCATATCGCCGCGCGCCTCCAGGCCATAGCCGGCGGGCCAGTTCAGCTTGGCGAGCGAACGCATCTGCACGTCCATCATCACGTCCATGCTGGGCCGCCCATCCTTGCGGTAGTAGCCGCCAAAGTTCACCGCCCGGCGAAGCTGGTCGTGCTCAATCGCGCTTGGGGCGAGGCGATGTTCTAGACTGGCCACCGCCCCCAGAGGAATCTGCCGCCCATCCGGGGCGGAGATGAAGAGGCCGTCTAAGTCCGCCTCGGCTCGCCGCTGATCCTCTCGGAAACGAATTTGGACGGTGGTGGGACGGCGGTTGGGCAGGCGGTAATACTCGGCCCCAAAGCCGCCGCGCAAGCCGTAGTAGGCTTGCTCCGCCACCATCGCCGGGTTCAGCCCAAGCGCGGCCGCCTTCGCCTCGTCCACCTTCACGGTCAGGGTCGGCTTCGTCATCTCCCAACTCAAGAAAGGCTGCGCGATGTCGGGCTTGCCGGTCTTGGGGCTTACAGCCTCCGTCTGGGCGATCTTCAGCACCTCGTGGCCGAGCCGGTCGATCTCGGCTAGGTCTCGACCATAGAGCACGAGCGAGACGGGCGCGAGCGAGGTGGCCATCACGTCGCTGCCCATCTCCTTAAGCTGAATCCGGCGTATCCCGGGGATTTCCTTCATCGCGCGCCCGTGCATGCGGTCGAGAATCGTCCAGACGTCGGGTCGGCCGGTGTCTTTGTCGGAGAGGGTGATCATGCCGGAGACCGCGCTAACCTGGTTGGCCTGGTAGCCGGTGAAATACGCCCCGCCCGTGGTCATGCCGGGGCCGCCTTCCACGCCTAGCTCCAGACTGCCATCGCGAATCCAGCCCTGGCGCCCGCCTTCCTCGATCAGGATGCGTTCTAGCTTCTGCGTCGCCCCTTCGGTGGCCTTGAACGGCGTTCCCGGCTGCATCTCCATCACCAGGCTCGCCTGGCCGACGTCGCCGAGCGGCATCATCTCCGAACCGATGAAGTAGTACAGCGTGAACCCAAGGATCACGGTGATGCCGATGCGCACAAAGTTAGCGAATCGGTGCCGCAGCATCCAAAGGATCAGGTGCTCGTAGCCCGCCTCAAGCCCCCGCAGCCAGCGTTCGAACGGATGAAGGAAGATGCGGCTGAACCACGTTGTAGGGCGCGTCTCGGGGTCGGTCATGAATCGCGAGCACAGCACTGCGGTAAGCGTCATCGAAACGATGTAACTCGCGACGAGGCCGAAGATGATTGGGAGCCCGAGACCTACGAACATGAGTTGAGTCAGGCCGCCGCTCACCATAAGCGGAATGAGGGCGACGATCAGCACGATGGTGGCCGCGAGCACCGAGCGGCGCACCTCGCTTATGCCGTCGATGGTCGCGGTGCGCCGGTCTTTACCCATCCGCAAGTGGCGCTCGACCGCGTGGACGTCGATGATGGCGTCGTCGACAAGGCGCCCGATGGCGATGAGGAGGCCGACCAGGGTGCTCGAATTCAGGCTGAGGTGGAACGGCACCATCGCCAGCAAGGCCATGGCAAGGGACACAGGAATGGCGGTGAGGGCGATGAGCGTGGCCCTCGGCTCGCCCAGGAAGAACAGCACGGCCAGGCCGGTGAGCAGGATCGCGGCGATCAGCTCGCTTTGCATGTTTCCGAACAAAATCTGTACAAATCCACCGTTGTCGTATGCGACTTTGAGGTGGATGCCGGGATACTCGCGCTCCAGTTCGTGGGCGGTCTTCATGACCGCGTCGATGGTCACCGGGGAGCTTGCATCGGGGTTTTGGAGCACGTTCACCACGATTCCGCGGTCGACCTGATCGCCGTGCAGGTGGTGGTAGGCGGAGCGGTCCTCGATGACGGTGTCCTTCACCTCGGCGATATCGCCAACCCTTACGATTCGGGTGCCATCGGACTTGACCGGCACGCGGGCGATGTCTTCCGCGCCACGCGCCAGGCTGTCGACCCGCAAGATGGGTTCGGATTTCTCGTTCGTGAGCAGGCCGGCGGGGCGAGCCGCGTTGTAGCGGTCGATCGCATCGCGCACTTCGAGGACGGATAGGCCCGCTGCGCGCAGCCGGTCGCGGTCGACGCGCACCTGCAACTGGCGGCGATGTCCACCAAAAGTTGCTACCGTGTACACGTTTTTATGCGCAGACTTGAACCGATTGATAAGTTCGTTGTCCGCCAGGTCGCGAAGTCGGGCGAGGTCCCAGCCTTTGTCGCTATCGCCGGTTAAGGCCAAAGACAATATGGGAAGGTTCAGCGGATCGACGCGCAATATCCAGCTTGGCTTTAGGTTGGCGCCGGTGGCGGGCAAGTCGGCCTGGACCACGCTCAAAAGGCTTTGCACCTCAGTTTGCGCCTTTTGCATGTCGGTGCCGAACGGGTATTCGAGCACCACCATGGAAAAGCCGTCCTGGCTTGTCGAGCGGATGTAGCGCACGTTGGGCACGTTCACCATCCGCTGTTCGATCGGTGCTGAAAAGTAGGTCTCGACCTCCTCCGCGGATAGGCCGGGCGCCTCGGTGACGATGCCGAGCAAGGGGCTCTCAACGTACGGCATGAACCGGCGCGGCATGATGTAGCCGATCGCGATCCAGCCGAGCAGGAGCATTGCGAGGAAGAACGCGAGCACCCCCTGGGGGTGATCGACCGACCACTGAACCAGGTTGAAGCCCTTGCCGCCCGGCTCGGCAACCCTCATGCCGCTTGCCTTTTGAGAGCCATGCCGCACTTGGGGCACGCGCCCGGGCGGTCACCGACATAGCCGTCCATCGGGCACACCCAGCGCTCGCCCTTAGCAGTTGCTGAGAGCTCGACCTTTGGGCCGGGAAGTTGGCTTGCTTGATGCGGGTGGGGGGCGGTCGTCGCCTTGGGCTCGGCGGGCATAGGCATGGTATGGCCTTCATGGCCGGGAACGGTCTGACCCGGCTCGGCCAGACCCGCATCCTTGCCCGTTTCGCGCAGGGCGGAGCCCTCGACGAGGTCGTCTCCGCCTCCCGACACTACTTGGTCGCCAGCGTGAATGTCGCATTCGACCAATGCCTGATCGGCGTTGCTCGCAAGAACGCGCACGGGAACTCGGTGGGCGTGGATATGGCCGCCCCGGCTGCGCGGAATTAGGTCCATGCCGCAGATGGGGCACTTGCCGGGGCCAGGCTTGCTCACGCTCGGGTGCATCGTGCAAGTCCAATCGGTCTTGGCGTCGGCGCCCGCCTGGGCGAGCCACACGAACTTGCCCTGCTCGCCCTCGCGCACGGCGACAAGCGGCGCTACCAGGCCGTTCTTGGGTTCAGACAGGGGTACGGCAAGGCGGGCGAACATGCCCGGCTTGAGTCCGCTCGAGCCGGTCGGGACGAGAGCCTCGACCCGGAACGTGCGTGTGGCGGGATCGACGGTCGGGAACACGCTCGTAAGTCTTGCTTCGATGGCGGGTCCTTCGGAGAGGATTCGCACGGAGACCCCCAGGTGGGCGGTCGCGGAAAGCGCTTCGGGCAAATCGGCCTGCACGCGTAGGGCGTTGCCCGACTTCAGCCTTAGCACCACCTGGCCGATCTGCACCGCGGTTCCCGGGCTGACCGACCGCTCGGCCACGACCCCGTCGCCAAGCGCCCGCAATTCGCGGAAGCCCGCGACCGCGTTTGCCTGCTGCTCTTGTGCGCGGGCGGCGCCCGCTTCATAGCGACCCTGGGCCGCCTCGCGGTGCACCTTGGTCACGTCCTGAGTCGCCTGATACTCTTGGGCTTGGGCCACGCGCAACATCGCGGACGATTCTTGGATCATGTTCTTGGAGGCTTGGAGACGACGCTCGGCGGCGAGCGCGGCCTGCCGCGAGGACGAGAGTTGGCCTTGAGTGGAGGCTAACCGCCCCCTTGCCGCATCGCGCTCTCGGCGGGCGGCCTGGAACTCGTTGAGCGAGATCGCGCCCGCTTCGTAGAGCTTCTGCATTCGCGCCAGTTGTTTGTCCGCGTATTCGAGGTCGGCTTGCCGCTCGGCTAGGCTGCCTGTCGCGGTTTCCACGTCCGCCTTGGCCCTGGATAGGTCGATGCTCACCGCCTCACTTTCGGCCTTGGAGCGATCGACGCCGGCGTATGCGCCGCTGACCGTAGCTTTGGCCGCCGCTTCGATCGCGCGGTGGTGGCCGATCGTGAGTTCGGCGGCGCGCGCCGCCTCCGCCTTCGCGAGGGCCATTTCCGACCCCGCCGCGGCGGCGGCAAGGGCGTCGGGCGCATCGAGCACGGCGAGCAGTTGCCCCGCTCGCACCCGGTCGCCGGGATAGACGAGGATGCGCTGAACTCGACCGGGAAGTCGGGCAACCACGTCTTCGTCGCCAAAGGCGGCGACGGTGGCGGGAAACGCGCGCTCGTCGGCGACGCTGCCCGTCTTGACGGCGGCGAGGGTGACCGGGGTTGCCCCGGCGGGTGCCCGCATAGTGGTCATGTCCATCGACTGCGCGTCTACGAAACTCATCGAGCCGGGAGAACGCTGGGTGGCGACCACCCAGCGCACGAGGCCGAGGCTGACGCCCAGCAGGGCGAGGGTCAGCCAGTGTTTCTTAAGGAAGGTTATGGTTGTGTTCATGGGCCTGATGGCAGCGGCGTCCCAGCCGAGCGGTGGCGGGTCATTTCGCCTCAAAGTCGAATGTGTAAGTCGAAGGAGGCATGTTTGTTGCGGTTACGACGAGGCTCAATCGCCACGGGCCGATCATGGTGAAGGTTGCCTTGACCGCATACTTGCCCTTGCCGATCTCTTGGACGGCGGGATGCGAGGTTCCCATGTCCATGCTTGTCATCGAGACCGAAGCTACGAACCGGACGCCGGTCACCGGCGCTCCACCTGGCGTCGTGATGATGATGGATATGTTGTTGTCGCCAACCGAAGCCTTGTCGAGCTTGGCTTCCACCTTGAGGGCCTTCGAGCCCACATCTGGCGCATCCGCCTCCGGCTTCACTCCCTCTTCGGTGAAATTCGCGTCGCTAAAGACCATGTCCATCGGGGCCATTTTCATGCCTTCCATGCCGGAGCCGCCGACCATCATGAGCAACATCATGCGGACCATCGGTTCGAGTTTGCCAAAGCCCGTGCGAGTCTCCCAATCCTCATTGCCCGTCCAGGCGTAGGAGGCCTTCTCCTTGAGCTGAGGCAGGGATGCGGCAACGTGGCCCATCGCCGACATGTCCTGGCCATAAGTCGGCTGAGCGCGCGGGGGTTCTTGCTTGGGCGGTAGCTGCTTTGGAGGCTCGGGTTTGGCGGGTTCCGCCTTCGGAGCTTCGGGCTGAGCACTCAGCACCTTTTTTGGAGGCGACGGACCGGCGGGCCTTGAGCCGGTGATCTTGATCGTCTTCTTTGCCAGCTGCCATGGCTTGTCTCCCCCGACGGTCATATCAAAGCTAACGGTGAATTTCGGGGCTTTACTGACGAGAGTGATCCGCCACGGCCCATCCATCTGGAACATGGGCCTCAGCGTGTAGTGCCCGGGCGACGTTTCCTTCACCAACGGGTGAGCGGTGCCCATGTCCATGCTCGTCATGCCGACGTTTGAGGTCAGCTTCAGGCCGGTAACCGGCTTTGAGGCTTCCATGAAGCGGACCTCAAACACGTTCTCGCCGGTCTTTGGCGCGGCGGGTTTGATGGAGGCCGATGCCTCTATCGTTCTGTCGGCGGCGGGGGCCGCAGCCTGCGGAAGCGCAAGCAGCGAGGCGGGGATTATCGCCGCCGCAAGTAGGATTGTTAATACATCTCTAGTTCTCATGTCGATTTTCCTAATTGGGAATGTACTGGTGAAGCAGGTTGGTTGGGGAACGGCGCGGGCCAACGCTTTGATTGAAGGTGGAGCCGAAGTTGAAGGCAAGGCCGATCTGGAACACGGCTGAATCTCGCCGACCTTCAAAAGCATTCGCCATCACTTCGCTGCGATGCTCGTACCCGACTTGAGAGATGAAATCGAAGCCTTGGCCGAGGCTCTTGGCGTAGCTCAGCGCCACGCCGCAGGAATTGGCGTCCGAAATCTTCGAATAACGCTTGGCGCCCGCCGTCAACGCCCATTGAGAAGCGGGATGGCCAAACGGGCTGTAAAGCTTGCGCAGCGAAAGCGCAATGGCCTGCTGGTCAGCGCGGTAGGTGTCGTTGAGGGAGGAAAGCGCTGCGGTGTCGTTGCCAAATGTGGCCTGTCCAAGGAAGCGCAAGTCGAGCTTGTTCACCAGACCTGGCTGAAGATTGAGAATCCCGCCCGCGTAGATAACGTCTGAAGCGCCGCCTGCGCTCTGTTTGACTGCTCGATGCTCAAACCCGGCTCCAAACGAGGGCACTCTTTCGATCGTTTTAAGAGCAGGGTTGCCTTCGTATTGATAGCTGAGGCCAAATGAATTGAGCCCCGTGTCTCCTTCTCCGACACCTGCGCTGTCGATCTGATGCTGCGCGTGGACGTTCAAGAATTGACGAAGCCCACGGTTGATCACTAGGGCCGCGACGTTGCTATAGCGGTGCTCCTCGGCGTTCGCCCCGTCGGAGAACGGGTCGAGCACCGAAGTGAAGTCGACGAGATCATCCTCCCGGATCGTCGGGAATGCGACGATCTGGGCCGCGGGCGAGTTGGTTCTGCCCAGATACGCTTCGTAGCGAAGTTCTTGAAAGTCGGCGAAGGCCTGGTGCATGAAGAATTGCTTGCCATGACCAACGTTCGATTCGTCGATCGTAAGTCCACCGAAGGTAAAGCTGCCAATTCCGCCGCGATAGAGCCGTTGTGCAGCGCCGAGACTCAGCGATGAATCGGCGAAGTTTATTTGGCTCCGGCTGCCAAGGCCCCGGCCGCCAAACAACCCGCCTCTTCCTATGTCGAGAGTTGAAAGGCCGGATCCCGCGATCTCGATCTGCGTCTGAATGCCCACGTCTTTGACCGGCGATTGTTGCGTCTGAGCGCCAGCTGCCGCCGTAAGGGCGCTCGCGGCCAAGATTCCGATTCCCGTTATTGCCATTTTCATTTGTGTCCTCTTTGCCGCTACGAGCTGATCGCGATGACCTCTTCCCATTTGATGCCAGCCTCGCGAGCATCTTCGTACATAAGCATCGTCATCATTCCGCCAGGATGCTGGCCGTTGTTAGTCGTTGCCAGGTCGCTGTGGTCGTGGAAGTGCCAAAAACCCGGATTGGTGCCTTGGATGACGATGTCGCTGGTCGTTCCCGGAAAGATGGGAATCGTGTTCATCCTAACTGGGGAGGCGAGGGGCGAACCGTCCTGGCACACATGCCAGAAGTCGTGGCCGTGAAGGTGCATGAAATGCGGCATGAAGCCGCCGCCGATCAACCGCACGCGGATGTTTTCGCCGCGCCTTATCATCACCGGGTCGGTCATCGGATACGATTTCCCGTTGATCATGAAGTAGTTCGGCGTGATCGGACGGGCTGTCCCCGTTCGAGCCGCCAGATAGGGCGGAATGTATCCGTCCTTCACTGCCTTGACGAATTCATCCTTGTTCTTGAACCAGCCCATCATGCGGCCGTTCATCTCCCGCATCATGGAGGGGCTATGGTTCATTCGCTCCATCTGAACCCCCATCTCCACCATTTCCGACATCATGTCCCGCACGAAATTGGTGTCGAGCTCACTCAGAATGAGCGTGTATTCGCGGGTGTACGGGAACGCCTGCTGCACGAGGTCGGGCCCGCTTGGCTCGACGATCAGGGAGCCGATCAGACCCGCCTGTTGATGCAGGGTGGTCATCACGTGGCAGTGGTAGAAGTGGGTTCCCGTAGGCTGAGCCTTCCAGAGATATCGAAACTCCTGGTCTGGGCCGACCGGCCACTGTGTGCCGAGGGGGACGCCGTCCATCTCCATCGGAAGCATGATTCCGTGCCAGTGGATCGTGTGAAACTCCGGGCTGCTGTTCTTCAGGTTCACCTGAACCCAGTCCCCCTCCTTGACGCGAATTTCAGGGCCCGGATAGGTCTTGTTGAACAAAAACATGTGTGCCTGCACGCCTGGCACGATCTCGTGGATGCCGATTGTCACGTCGATGTCGTAAACGTGGATCTTGTCGCCGGGCTTGGGGCGCTCGCGCGGCGGGAAGGTGGGCGCGGTTCCCCTGGGATCGAAGGCGGCGGGCCACGGTGTTGCAGGCTCGTCCATCGAGCCTTGAGTCCCTTGGGCAAGGGCACGGCCAATCAGACCGGCGCTTAGGCCCATGCCGCCCAATTGCAACACTTGCCGCCTGGCAATCTTCGGCGCGCTTTCGCTCAAATCGTTCTTAGCCATGACCTCCTCGCTTGTCCGTGATCGTGCGGTACATGCCCGCCCGGCCTGGGCTGAGAATCGAGGCAGAAGACGCCTCGATCCTCAGCAGTGGCTTACTTCGCCTTGTGGGCCTTGACTTGCGGCTTAGGCGTCTTGATGTGCGGCTTGTTCGCGTACTTGGCCGGGTTCTTCTTGAACATGGGCGGACAGTCCGAGCAGCAGAAGAAGTAGCGGTTCCCCTTGTAATCGGTGAACAGATGGTTCTTGGTCGCCCTGTCCATGTCGGTCTTGTCTCCGCTGACGGGGCACTTGATGACGTGTTTGGCGTTCTTGGCAACCTTGTGGCCCATCTGGGCGGAGGCGACGCCGACAATGGCGGCGAGGGCGAATAGAGCTAGAGCTGATTTCATTTTGGATTCTCCTGGTTGACGATGGTCTTACGATGGTCGAACGATTGTCGGACGATGGCTTCGGGTCGGGTGAGGCGGCCAGCCTCAAATGGAATTGGCGCGACAAGGCGCTGGGCGCGCATGGGCGTGCGCGGGGCGGAATGTGATCAGGCGAGAGGGGGAGCTCGCCCTGCGTCGGGGGCGCGGGGCGAAGCGCCGGGCGGCCATTGGGCCACCTCGGGGAGCGGGGGCTCTTCAGGCCGGGCGGTCACGCCCGGGAGGGCGATCGGCTCGGGCGGGGCGAGGGTGAAAACGGGGATGGCGGGCAAGGTGAGCGGGGCTTTGCTCGCGCGGTCGCTCGTGGAGGCCTGGCAGCAGCACGTTTTGGCGGGCTTGGATGGCTTGGGCTGCGCCTTCGAGGGTGGCATGGGCTTTAGCCCGTGCAGGTGGCCCGCGGCGCCGCCTTTGCCTAGGTGGCAACAGGCGTGAGGATCGACCTTCGCGGCGGGTGTGGCGGTATCGCGGTGGACCCTGGGGGCAGGCTCGTCGTTCGCACAAGCCTGCATCGGGCACGGAGGCGGGGCGGCGCTTATCGCCATGCTCGCAACGGCAAGCATGGCGGCTAGCGTCTGGAGAGCCTTTCCGAATTTCCCCCGCTGGGCCATCACGTTCATGTTAACCGATCCCTCTCTATTATCGGTTCCACTTTGTGTCTCGACCTATCGGTTTCTAAGCTCCAAGGCGAGACACATGGGAATGTGAGCGAGCATATAATGAAACGAATCGACGGGCGATTCAAGCTTGAGGTCGCTTCGCTGGTCGGCTGATTGCGCGCCGCTAGAGCCGCGCTCTGACCCAGCAAACGAAATTCGAACTAATGCCTACCCCGTTGGAATTCCTGCGGATGCACTTAGACAGGTTAGAAAGTCTGGCCTATATTCTGGCAGCCTTCTTCGCCCTGTCCCTGGTCGGCTACATGATCGCGGTGGTTGGAAAAACGGCGGCGCGGGCACGCCAAGCTAGCGGCAGTTGGTCATCAGCGACGGTACGGCTGGTGCGCGCTGGCATCATCCTTTTCACGCTGGGCTACGCTTGGTCAGAGCCGCCACACGTCGCTCTGGGCTCGTCCGCGGCAGCAGCATGGGCGGGAGGGCTGATTTTGGCCGTGGCGATTTTCGTGGTTACCCTGTATGCGTTGAAAGGGGCCTGGCCGCTGTTCGGGGCGTGGTGGCTGATGTTCAGCTTGGTCGTAGTTGGCCTCATACGTTCACTAGCTGCACCGATGATTTCCGTGCCCGATACCCGCGACTTACAGCTTGTCGGAATTTGGGTGCCTTCTGACAGTGGCCGACGGGCTAACCTGATGCGTTCGGACAAGGCCGCGGAAATTCTGGACTCATCCGCGCTCTCCCTCGCCGGAGATGGGAGTTCCGAATTCGGTTTCGTCACAAAGGATCAGCGGTTCCAGCCCTTCGAACGGGGTCGTTGGGGCACTCGGGGCAGTGTGCTCTTCGTGCGAAGCATCTTTACGGATTACGTCAATTTTGACAAGCGCTACTACGTTCTGCTTGATCCCGATACCGTGGTGTTGGACCAGAGCGTGGACTTTGGCAAGGAGTCCACCACCTATCGCAGATGGTCGGCTGCAAGTGTCGCTCCAACGAAATGAAACTTGCGTCTTGCCCAGGGCTGGCGCGGACGGAGGGACTCGAACCCCCAACCCTCAGTTCCGAAGACTGATGCTCTATCCGTTGAGCTACGCCCGCGCAGGCGACCTTGAGTGTACCGGCCTTGGCCCCGCTTGTCCCGGCGAGGAAACCTGCTTAGGGCCCCACGCTATGTTCATCTAGATTGTCGGAGTTTAGTGGCGTTCCGAGGCCGCCGGGCACGACGGAGCGTACCCCTCCCGCTTCGTATGCCGATGGCGAGTTCAGGGCGCGCGCCTCCTCCGCTTTCGAGGGCCGTCTCCAACCCGCCAGCGGGACGCCAAGGATGGCGTCCCGAAAGAAAACGGCTAGCGAGACCCGGGACGGGGCGAGCGACCAGGAGAAATACCATCACCCCTGCCTCACGGCGGGGGTCGGTGAGCGGCTTGGCCCGCCGGAGCGTAGCGAAGGAGGGAGCGAACCGGGGGGTGGCACTCCCCCGAAGGCGGAGGTGCATGGATCGAAGCCTGTAGCCTCGGCACCAGGTAGGCCGAGGCATGGAAAACCCTCGCGGGCCCACCCATTGCTCGAAGCCGTGATAAGCGTCGCCCAAGCCGCTGGCTCGCAGCTGATCACCCTCCCCTTGCCCCTCCCTCAAGGGAGGGGAGTTGTTTCCCTTGGCTCGCTCGCGCCCTCCGGGCGCTCGCTCGCCTCTACTGTTCGCAACGCCATCCTTGGCGTTGCCCGAGGCTGCTGTGGCGATGAGTGCAAGGTGTGTGCGTTGAATTCTTCCATGGGATATGGCAATGCCTCGGATGACGACCGAAGATGTGGGTGGTCGAGACCGGGACGGGGCGCGCGAGCCAGAGAACAAGAAACGCCCGGCCCGGGCGGCTTACGCTCTCGCGAGCGCGAGCTGGATCAGATCGCGCGGCGGCTTGAAGTTCACGCTCTCCTCGATCGTCTCGAGGACCGAGACCGGCGTGTCCGGCCTCCCCTCGATAAGTGCCCCGATCACCTGCTCGACAAGTTCCTCCGGGGTCGAGGCGCCCGACGAGATGCCGATCACCGGGTAGTCGGTGCGCCACTCGGGCTTGATCTGCTCGGGCCCAAGCAGCAGGTGGGCGGGCACGCCCATGCCTTCGGCCACCTCGCGCAGCCGGTTGCTGTTGGAGGAGGTCTGCGAGCCCACGATGAGAACGAGGTCGCACTCGCCCGCAAGTTGGCGGATCGCCGCCTGCCGATTGGTGGTGGCATAGCAGATGTCCTCCTTCTTAGGCATCTCCAGGTGGGGGAAACGGCGATGCAGCACGTCGAGAGTGGCGCGCACCTCGTCCACGCTGAGCGTGGTTTGGGTGAGAACGGCGAGGCGCTCGTAGTGGGGAAGGCGAAGGCGCTCGGCGTCTTGCGGCGTCTCGACCAGCACCGTCCGGTCGGGGGCCTCGCCCATCGTGCCCTCGGCCTCCACATGGCCCGCGTGGCCGATGTAGATCATGAAGTAGCCCTTGTCGGCGTAGTGCCGCGCCTCGTTGTGAACCTTGGTGACGAGCGGGCAGGTCGCGTCGATCACGGTCAGACCCCGCGCCTCGGCGTGGCGTCGAACCTCGGGGGATACGCCGTGCGCGGAGAACACGACCGGCATGCCTTCGGGAATGTCGTCCAGGCTCTCGACGAACACCACGCCCCTGCGCTCGAAGCTGCGCACCACCCACTCGTTGTGCACGATCGCGTGGCGGACGTACAGGGGCGCGCCGTGAATCTTGAGCGCGAGATCCACCACCTCGATCGCGTAGGCGACGCCCGCGCAGAATCCGCGCGGGGCGGCAAGGAGAATCTTGTCCAACTGCGTCGAGTTTACTTGGGGCGCTCAACCCCGGACCGGCGGCGTACCAGTTCCACGCCCGCCGATTGCACCACCACCGCCATCGGAGGCGCGAGCTTGGCCACCCGCACTTTGGCCTCGGCGATCTCGGGAAATCCATCGAGCAGGCCTTGGGCGATCGCCCCTGCCAGGCGCTCGACGGTACGCACCTGGCTCTTGCTGGCGACTTCGTAGGCGAGCGTGGCAGCAAGGCCGTAATCCACGGTCTGCACGATCTCGTCGGTCGAAGTCGCCGTCTCGGATGACACCTCGAGCGAGAGGTCGATGCGGTACCGATGCCCGACCGCCTGCTCGGCGTCGCTCACCCCGTGGTACGCATGAAGTTCGAGCCCTTCTACGAACACCCGCATCGCCCGTGACGGTACCCCAGCAGGCTCGGCGTGCTATAATCGCCTCGACAAACCAAAGCGCGCGGCGGGTGGGCGGCTTTAAGGCCGCCCTTTTTCTTAACGGGCGCTTGGGAGACGCGGAATGGATATCTTGCAGCAGCTAAACCAGATTGCCCAGGAACGAGACATCGAGTTGCAAGAACTCCTCCAGGAGATTGAGGAGGCGCTTGCCGTTTCCTACAAGAAGTTCGTCGGCGCGACCGGGGATGTGGTCGTGCACATCGACCCTCAAAAGGGCTGGACCGCCTTCCTGGAAAAGGAGGTCGTGGGCGTGGTCGCCGAACCGAGCTTTCAGATGAGCCTCACCGAGGCGCGCAAGCGCAAGCCGGAGGCCGAGGTTGGCGATTTCATCGCAACCGAAGTCGACCCGAACCGGTTTGGCCGCATCGCCGCCCAGACGTTCAAGCAGGTGCTGAACCAGAAGCTGCGGGAGGCGGAGCAGCGCCAGATTCAAGAGGTGTTCCACGAGAAGATGGGCGACCTCGTTACCGGCAGCGTGACGCGGCGTGAGGGCTCGAGCATCTTCGTGGAAGTCAACCGGGTGGAGGCGGAACTGCCGAGGCGCGAGCAGGTGCCCACCGAGCCGTACCGCCCGAACGACCGGATGAAGGTGTACGTGCTGCGGGTGGACGACAGCACGAGGCGCTTGCGGGTGATCGTTTCGCGCACCCACCCCAATCTCCTTCGCAAGCTGTGCGAACTAGAGATTCCAGAGATCGCCCAGGGCGTGGTCGTGATCAAGAGCGTGGCGCGTGAGCCGGGCCAGCGCAGCAAGCTGGCGGTTGTGACCACCGACGAGCGAGTGGACCCAGTGGGCGCGTGCGTCGGGCCGAGGGGCGCGCGGGTTCAGGCCATCGTGGACGAACTTTACGAAGAGAAGATCGACATCGTGCCCTTCAGCGAGGATCAGAAGACGTACATCACGAACGCGCTCAGCCCTGCCAAAGTCAACTCGCTCAAACTGAACGAAGAGGAGCACAGCGCCTACGTGGTCGTACCCGACAACCAGCTTTCGCTCGCGATCGGCAAGGGCGGCCAAAACGTGCGGCTTGCCGCCCGGCTGACCGAATGGAAGATCGACATCCGCAGCGAGGCGCAAGCGGCGGCGGAGGGCAAGAAGTAGCCGCCGGGCCGCAACGCACCTGCGTCGGCTGCCGCCGAAAGGGCGATCAAGCCGATTTCCTTCGGGTGGCAGCGACTGCGGATGGTTCACTCACGGTGCGAGGTAAGGGCGGCGCCGGCCGGAGCGCCTATCTGTGCAAGCAAGTGTCCTGCATCGAAGCGGGCATGAAATCCGGACGGCTGGAGCGAGCCTTGCGGACGAAGTTTGAAGAAAGCGCGCGGGCGCGACTGAGGAACGAGTTGGAATGCAAACTGAGGTAAAGAAAGCAGACATGACCGTCGTGATCGCCGACTTGGCGAAGGAGTTTGAGATCCTTCCCGGCCAAGTCTCCGGCACGCTCGACGAGCTTGGCCTTGCCCACGAGGGTGGCCAGTTCGAGTCGGACCCGGAGACCCTCGAGCTTGTGCGCGAGGCGCTGACAGAGGTGATCGGCACCAAGAATCTGACGCTCCAGCCGGGCCGCACCCCGAGGGACATCGCGACCGCCCTCGGCATGCCCCAGCAGGAAATCCAGAAGACCCTCATGCTGAAGATGGGGGTGGGCGCGACCATCACCACCGCCCTCAAGGACGAGGTGGCAGAGCAACTCGTACAGCACTTCGGCTATGCCGTTACCTGGGCAACCGAAGTCAAGCCGAGACCCAGGCCCGCCGCCCATCCGAAGCCAAAAGTCGGCGCCCAGCACCGGCCACCGGTGGTGACCATCATGGGCCACGTAGATCACGGCAAGACCTCCCTGCTCGATTTCATCCGCAAGACGAGCGTGGCCTCGCACGAGCATGGCGGCATCACCCAGCACATCGGCGCTTACCAGGTCGTCCTGCCCGAGGGCACGATCACGTTTCTCGACACGCCCGGCCATGCCGCGTTCACCGCGATGCGCGCCCGGGGCGCCCAGGTCACCGATATCGCGGTTCTCGTAGTGGCGGCAGACGACGGCATCATGCCTCAGACGAAGGAGGCGATCAGCCACGCCCGAAATGCGGGGGTGCCTATCATCGTCGCGGTCAACAAGATCGATAAGCAGGGCGCGAATCCCGATCGCGTGCTCCAGCAGTTGCCCGAGCAAGAGGTGATACCGGAGGCTTTCGGTGGCCAGACCATCGTTTGCCCGGTGTCCGCCCTGACCGGCGAGGGCGTGCCCCACCTGCTCGAGATGATTCTGCTCCAGGCGGGCGTTTTGAACCTCACGGCCGACCCGAAAGGCAAGCTCGAAGGTGCGGTTATCGAGTCCAAGCTGGAGAAGGGTCGCGGGCCCGTTGCGACCGTGCTGGTTCAAGAGGGAACCCTGCGCGTTGGCGACACCATCGTGGTCGGCCACGCGTTTGGCCGGGTCAAGGCGATGACGGACTACCGGGGCGAGCGCATGACCGAGGCGGCCCCTTCGACTCCGGTCGAGGTGCTCGGTCTCAGCGAGGTGCCCGCCGCCGGCGACGCGGTCGAGCCGACGGACGACGAGCGAACTGCGCGCGAGATCGCCACCGGCCGATCTCAGGAGGCGCATCGGCAGAGCCTAGTTTCCCCTTCGAGAGGGATCACCCTGAGCGAGCTGCGCGAGCGGCTGGCGGAAGAGGAGACTAAGGAGCTGAGGCTGATCGTCAAGGCGGACGTGCACGGGTCCGTGGAGGCGGTGCGCGGGCTCGTCGAGCAGATGAACAACCCGGAAGTGGAAGTTCGCGTGATCCACAGCGGCGTGGGCTCGATCGTCGAAAGCGACATCCTGCTCGCCAACGCGGCGGGCGCGATCTGCGTGGGATTCAACACAAAGCCTGAGCCGGGCGCGAAGAAAGAAGCCGAGCGGCGTAAGGTCGAGATTCGAACCTATACGATCATCTATGAGCTGATCGAAGACATAGAGAAAGCGGTCAAGGGCATGCTCGAGCCCAAATACGAGGAATCGTATTTGGGCACGGTCGACATCCGCGTGCGCTTCGATCTGTCCAAGAAAGGCATCGTGGCCGGCTGCTACGTTTCCGAAGGGAAAGTTGTGCGCAACGCCAGCTGTCGGGTTTCGCGTGATGGCGAAGTGGTGTTCAGCGGCAAGATCGGTTCGCTACGGCACCTTAAGGACGACGTGCGCGAGGTGACCGAAGGCATGGAATGCGGCGTGACGTTTGACGGCTGGGACGAGTTTAAGGAAGGCGACAAGATCGAGGCCTTCGAACAGGTACTCGTCAACGCCTGACGCCCAGACAGGTGGTCCTCGGGCTATGCCTCAGCATTCCTCGGATGGGTTGTGCCGCGAATGCTGAGGCTTTCCGGGGGCACTGGGATAGCCTCAACATCGGGCCGGCACGAACCATCCGGCAGCAATGCTGAGGCATCGTAAAGGATCGGGCCGTTCGAACAAGTCCTGGTAAACGCCTGACGGCCAATATGAACAAGGGCCGCGGCGTCCCGCAGCCCTTGGTCTCGTTTGAGGGCTTAGGTCTTGAACATCGCCTTGGTGAGGCCACCGGCGATCGGCGGTGTGTACTCCTCTCCCTTATTGGCGGCTACCGCGCCCATGATCGTAATAACTATGTGGAAGATCCAGATCAGTGGCATCAGGATGAAGCCGATCAGCACGAAGGCTAAGATCCATGACGCCACGTAGGCGATGGCGATGAAAATCTCAAAGCCTAGCGCTTGGGTCGCGTGCTTGTGCACAAACGGCTTATCTTTGGCGACAAGGAAAAAGATCAGCCCCGGGATGAACCCGAAGAATATCGTGAGCACCCAAACCAGGGTCGCCTGCCCTTTGTCTTCTTGTGAAACCATGCCACCTCCCGACGGCGTGATACTTGGACCGGACGGTTTGGCGGGCTGCGAAGCCTGCGCCTTGCTCGGCCCGGCAACTTCTGGTTCAGACGCTTTGCCCGCGCCGGGCTCTGGGTCGTTATTCATGGTTGCCCTCTCACGTTACGACGCAGTATGACCTCATAGAGGTGCGAAAATATCTGGCCCGCCCGCCATCGCCCGCTTCGTTGTGCCCGGTTGAACGTACTAAACCATGGGTGTTGGGCAGCACGGTCAATGTGGTCGATGAAGCCCCATACCGATAATCCATGGCGGGCCGCCGGGTGGAGTCTGGACAAGACCCCAGCCAGGTCAGGTTGAACCTAAGGTATAACAGTTGTCGGGCGAACTGAACTTCACTGCCGCAGCTCTGCCGCCCGTACCTCGATTGATTTCAAGGAGAGGTTTGTGGCAAAGCCAGCGCACAAGGATTTGATTGCGAGTCCGGCTGAGGTCGAGCAGGACTACCGCGACATGCTCTTCCTCCGGCACTTCGAAGAGAAGTGCAACGCCGCCTATCGGGCGGGCAAGGTCGGAGGCTATCTCCACGTTTACATCGGCATGGAGCCGCTGGCGGTCGGCTGGCTCGGCTGCATCAAGAAGGGCTACGACCGCGTCATCGCTCCTTACCGCATCCACGGCCACGCGCTGACGCTCGGCTCCGATCCGGTCAAGGTAATGGCGGAGATCATGGGCCGCGCGGCCGGGCTCAGCCACGGCAAGGGCGGCTCGATGCACCTGTACGATGTCGAGAAGGGCTTCTACGGCGGCTGGGGCATCGTGGGCGGCCACACGCCGATTGCCGCCGGCCTCGCTTTTGCCGACAAGTATCGAAACGAGGACCGGATCACCCTTTGCTATCTGGGCGACGGCGCTGCCAACGCGGGCGTGTTCTTCGAGACGCTCAACATGGTCGGGCTTTGGGACCTGCCCATCATCTTCCTCATCGAGAACAACCTGTTCGCGATGGGTACCCGCATCGAATACCACGCGGCCGACACCGAGCTTTGGAAGCGCGGCGTGCCGTTTGGCATCCACAGCGAGCGGGTGGACGGGATGGACGTCTTCCAGGTCAAACGCGACGCCCAACGCATAATCGACCGCGTCCGCCGCCAGCAGAAGCCGGCGCTCGTCGAGGTGATGACCTACCGCTTCGCGGGCCATGGCGCGGCCGACAACGACCAGAGCCTATACCGGACGCCGAAGGAAGTTGAAGAAGCCCGCAGGCGCGACCCGATCGCCCTCATCGAGGGCTTCATCCGCGAGCACAACCTGATGACGCAGGAGAAGATGGAGGCGATCGACGCCGAGATCGTCGAGCGGGTCGAGGATATCTACCATCAGGCCGACGCTCTCCCTTTCCCCGAACCGGGCGAGGTGTACGAGCACGTTTACACCGACATGCTGCCGGAGGAGGGCCACTAATGGCGGCCACGATCTACCGCGACGCGCTCCGGCAGTGCCTCATCGAGGAAATGGAGCGAGACGACGACGTGTTCCTGATCGGCGAGGACATCGGGCGCTACCAAGGCACGTTTCGGGTGACGGCCGGGCTGTTCGACCAGTTCGGCGAGCGCCGAGTGGTGGATACGCCTATTACCGAGCCCGCTATCGTGGGGCTCGCCAACGGAGCAGCGATGGCTGGCCTTCGGCCGGTGGTCGAGATGATGACGATGTCGTTCTCGATCCTCGCCCTCGATCAGATCATCAACCACGCCGCTAAAATCCACTACATGACGGGCGGCGAGATCAAGGTGCCGATAGTGATTCGTGGTCCCGGCGGGGCGGCCAATCAACTGAGCGCGCAGCACAGCCAGTCGCTCGAAGGCTGGTATGCCCATTGCCCCGGTCTCAAGGTGGTCGCGCCCGCGACCCCCGCTTGCGCGTACGGCTTGCTGCGCAGCGCCATTCGGGACGACAACCCGGTGATCTTCACCGAGAATCCGGGACTCTATGGGCTGAAGGGCGAAATCCCCGACGATAAGGATTTCACGATCCCCTTCGGGAGCGCTCGGATCGCCCGCGAGGGCAAGGACGTGACCCTGATCGCCTACAGCCGCATGGTGCACGTGTGCCTTGCCGCCGCCCAGACGCTTGCGGGCGAGGGCGTCGAAGCCGAGGTGGTGGACGTGCGCAGTCTGTTGCCGCTCGATACGGAGACGATTCTTGCCTCGGTTCGCAAGACTCACCGCGCGGTGGTTGTGTACGAAGACTGGCGGAGTGGCGCATTTGGGGCCGAGATCGCGGCGCGAGTCGGGGAGCTTTGCTTCGACGACCTCGACGCGCCAGTGGGCCGGGTCGGGGGGCTCAACGTGCCGATGCCCTACACGCGCCCGCTCGAGCTTCTCTGCATCCCGAACGACCACGACGTGGTCGACGCCGTGCACCGGCTGAACTGAGCTGCTCTGGGCCGAGCCTGCAAGATCGGCTCGCGGATTCCAACAATTGACTCTGGCGTGCAGTTGGCGTCGCCTTTTGGAGGAGCACACTTGAATCGGGCTGGCGATGAAACTGCGAACTTGAACGAGACCCTTGCCGCTGCGCGGGACGAGGTAAGCGCCCAACGTCGCGTCGTCGAGGAGTGCACGCAGCGCCTGGCCATGCAGGAGGCCGAGCTCAGCGGCCTGAAGAGCCGAATCGACCGCGCGCACAGCCTGTACGCGGAGACCGCGCGGCGAATGGAGGACCTGTTCCAGGGGCTGCCCTTCGCTTGCTTCGGCTACGATGCCGAGGGGCGCATCCATCAATGGAACCGAGCCTGCGAGGAGCTGTTCGACCTGCAAGCGTTTCAGGTGCTCGAGCGCTCGCTGGAGGAAGTGTTCGGAACGATGGCGGCGATGGAGGACCTTGCCGCCATCGGCAGCAAGCCATTCGAAGGATCGGTGGTCGAAAAGCTGCTGTGGAAGCGCGATCGGGAAGACGGCAAGACCCAGTGGATCGAGACCACCGCATTCCCCGTGCGCAACGAGCGCGAGCAGATCGTGGCCGCCGTCTGCGCAAACCTCGATATCACCGACCGCGCGGTGTATGAAGCCCAGCTTGAGCAAAGCATGGAGAGGATCAACCGCTATAGCGCGGAATTGGAGGCGGCCAACCAAAAGCTCGAACAGCTGGCGGTCACCGACGGCCTCACCGGCCTTCGCAACCACCGCAGCTTCCAGCAACGCCTCGAAGCGAGCATCGCGGATGCGCGAGAGACCGACAGCCCCATCGCCCTCGTGCTGCTCGATGTAGACCACTTCAAGAAGTTCAACGACGCCTACGGGCATCCGGAGGGGGACCGCGTGCTCCAAGGGGTCGCGGCGGTTCTTGCCAGCTACGGAGACGAGCCCTTCACGCCCGCGCGGTATGGGGGCGAAGAGTTCGTGCTCGTCCTGCCCGGTTTGGCGGTGGAGGACGCGCTGACGACCGCCGAGCGGGTGCGGGGCGAGATCGAAGCGGCGCAGCCCACGGGCCGGCTCGTGACCGCCAGCTTGGGACTTGCGATCTGGACGCCCGAGATGCGCGGACCCGGCGAACTGATCGCCCAGGCGGATAAGGCGCTCTATAAGTCCAAGGCGGACGGCAGGAACCGGGTGACGCTCGCCAGTAGCCTTTGGGTGGATGAAAAGAGAGCGGCCTAAAGTCCGGCGAACCAGTCGTAGCCCTCTTCCGCCCAGAAATCCTTGGGCCGCTCGTCGGCGTAGCGGATTCGGCCGAGCCATTTGATGTTCTTGATCCCGTACTTCACCGGGATCACGAGGCGCAGAGGCGCGCCATGCTCGAATTCGAGGGGAGCGCCGTTCATCTCGTAGCAAAGCAGGGTCTGCGGGTGCATCGCGCTTCCCATATCGAGCCCAACGAAGTACACGCCGTCGGCAGTCTCCATCGCAACATAGTCGGGGGCGCCATCGGGCGGGTAAGCCTTGACGAAATCCGAAAACCACGCGCCGCCCCAGCGCACGGTTTGCGTCCAGCCCTCGATGCAATGCAATTCGGTGATCATCTCCACCTTGGGCAGGGCTTGGATGTCTTTGAGTCTGAGCGTGCGCGGCTCGTCGCCCGCCATGCCCTCGACGATGAGTTCGAAGTCTTTGGCCCGTTCTTCCGGTTGGCCTTCCTCGCCGTTCACCCGAGGCTTGGCGTTGATTCGGGATGCGTCGAAGGTCGGGGCAAGGCGAGCGGGCTCGTAGAAGTCTTGTCCGAAGGCGTCGGTGGCGTCTAAAGCTCGTCGCAGTGGCCAGACCAAGCCGCGCTCCGTCCGGCGCGACGCAATCCAGCGGATTGCCCCCCAAGCCCCCACGACCGCCGCCGCCGCCCAGAGGAAGCTGCGGCGCGAGATCGCGCGCATCTGGCGAGCGGGATCGTCGTGGATTTCGCTCATCCCGCCTTCTCCTTAAGGGCCGGCGCCGCCGCGGGCGTTGACTTTGGCGCTTCAGGGATGTCGGTCAACTCGTAGCCGGTCACCATCGCGCGGAAGTTGTTCCACCCCGCCCGCATCACTTGGGCGACGTGCACGCCGAAGAACAGCACGAACGCGCCCATCAGCCAAAAGTGGAGTTGCCGGGCGAAGTCGTAACCCCCGAGCAGCGCCGCGAGCCCGCTGGCCTGGATCGGCTTATGGATGGCAAGGCCGGTGAGGACCGAACCGATTCCCATGAGCACCACGCCGGTGTAGGCATAGCGCTGCGCTCCGTTGTACTTATCGCCCGCGCCCTCGGGCGGCGCTTTTCGAAGGTGGAGGTCGTGGAGGAACACCTGGATGGCGATGCGCATCGAGCCCCGTTTGGGCACGAGGTGCCGCCACTCGCCCGAGATGGCGAGGGCGAGCACGTAGAGCAGGCCGTTGGCGGCGAACAGCCACATCGCGAAGAAGTGCCAGGCCATGCCCTCGGCCAGGCGCTGGTTGAGGCCGAAGGCCACGAACCAGGAATCGGGGAAGAAGTGGAACAGTTCGCGCGAGCCGAACCGGATGCCGTACACCGCGTTCGCCCAATAGATGAGCAGCCCGCTCCAAACCAGGATGGCGAGCACGACGAAGTTGATCCAGTGGAACCACCGAATCGAGAGCGGATGCTTCCGTTCCAGTCGCTGCATGTCCCTCAGGTCTTAGGACTGCATGGGGCGGCGGAAGGTTGCCTGCGACACGAGGTCAAGGGCTAGTTGAACCCTGGAGCAAAGGGTTCGCAGCCTAACCACCGAGTCTCCGTGATGCTAATCGCCACGAAACCCGGCGAGCGCTTTGGCACCCGCCGGGTTCGTCTGGTCCCCGTTGGACGAAGGGTGGCTGGATCGATAACCTGCCTATGAACCCAAGGCCTCTTCAATCGTCGACACGAGCTCCTCGGATTTGAACGGCTTCGTCATGTAAGCGAAAGCGCCGAGGCTTTCCGCCTTCTGCCGGTCGAGCTCGGACGTCCGCGCGGTCAGGAAGATGATCGGGGTGATGGCGGTGACCACATTCTCCCGCAATCTGTTCGCGACCTCGAAGCCGTCTCCGCAAGGGAGTCCGATGTCGAGGATGACCACGTCGGGCTGAAACTGAAACGCGGCAGCGGTAGCGGCGACGCCGTCGCCGGCCACGCTGACGTCAAATCCAGCGTACTTCAGCCGCTTCATGACCGAGAGCGCAACGTCCTTTTCATCCTCGATGACGAGCACCCGAGCTGTTCGAATTCTCGACTTTTCCTTGTGCGCAACCCCCAAGAGCTCGCTTTCTTCCGGCGGGAGACTTTCTGCCAGGGCCAAAGTGGCGCCTTTCGGTTTTTCCTCGATTCGTTCCATACGTGCCTCCATTCGACTCCCGGTAATCTTCCTCACCACCTTAACGGTGCTTGGTCATTGCCGTGATCGAACAAGTCAATGCAAGTCATTCCGCGGGAACCTGTAACGGTATCCTAGTACTTATATACGAGTTTCGGCCGTGACCCTCAAGTCCTATGCCTGAGCCGGCCATGGCGCGCTCCAACGTTTCGGCGGCGTCTCTCGTCCGGTCGACGACCGCGATCGAATGGTCGAGTTGCAGACCCTGCAGACTTGAGCCCGCCGCCTGAAGCAATCGCTCCTTAAACGCGCAGGCGCCCGGAGCGTCGGTAGCCAACATGCAGGCAAGGAACGTGCCATCCCCAGAGCGCATGAAGGCATCGGCCGATCGCCCAACTTTGGCGCAAAGCCGCTGCAGGTCATCAACCGCCTTTCTCACGCGCCCTTCGTCCTCTGCGATCGGCCGCATCAGCAACAGAACCAGGTCGCCCTTCGTAGCGTCGAGGGCATCAGCAACGAAGGATAGGAGTTCGCTCTCTTCATCCCAGACGGGAAGGGTGAAGAAAAACCGCGATCCCTTACCGACTTCGCTTTGAACGTCCAACACGCCGGAGTGCTTCTCAACGATGCGCCGCGAGATCGGCAGCCCCAGCCCGGTGCCACGGCTGCCTGGCCCTTCGTCGGTCGGGTTAATCTGGCCGAAGGGCTCGAAAGCCCGCTCGGCATCCTTTGCCGCGATGCCCGGCCCCGTGTCTTGGACGAACACTTCGACGAGACGCTCCTTCCGGATGGCACCAACGTGGATCGCGCCGCCACTCGGAGTGAACTTAGCGGCGTTGCCGAGGAGATTGGACAGCACTTGGGAGATCGATTGGGGATCGGCGAGCACGAATTCGATGTCTTCGGGCAATGCCAAGGTTAAGTCGATGCCCGCAAAGCGACATTTCGGCTCGAAATCGTGCACGGCCTGCTCCAGCAGTCGCGCGATGTCAGTTCGGGTCCGACTTAATCTCAAGCTGCCCGTTTCGATGCGGTGGAAGTCGAGCAGATCGTTCAGCAGCCCGCCAAGGCGGTCGCAATTGCGCAGGATTGTGTCGAAGGAGTCGGCGACCTCGTCCGGACTTGTCCCGGCGGCGCCATCTCTAAGAAGGCTCGCAAATTCCCGGATTACGGTGAGCGGGGTGCGCAATTCGTGCGATGCGGTGGCCACGAACTCGGACTTGAGCCGGTCGAACTCGAGGAGGCGCACGTTCGTGGCGGAAAGCTCGGCGGTCCTCGCCGCCACGACTTCCTCCAAATGGTCCGCGTGGTGCTTCAGCTCTTTGCGCAGCCTGTGCGAAGCCAAAAGGTTGCGCGCTCTCAGTTCCAATTCGATTGCGTCGACGGGCTTCGTCAAGAAGTCGCTAGCGCCTAGCGAGAGGGCCCTGTGCCTTGCGCTCGTCGTCGCGTCGGCGGTGAGAACCAAGATGGGAAAGTCGGACTCCAAGCTACCGGAGTGCTGTAGGTCCTCCAACACTTCGTAGCCTGATTTGTGAGGCATGTTGAGGTCCAGTATGAGGAGCTCAGGCTTGAACTCACGGATGCGCTCCAAAGCGTTTCTCGAATCGCTCTAGGTCTCAACGCAGTCAAAGCCAAAAGTCTCCAGCAAAGCCCGAAGCACAAAGAGGTTCGTTGTCTCGTCGTCGAGGGCGAAGATGCGCGCGTCTGAAATAGCATCCTTATCGACCACTTCAAGCCTCGCGGCTCGGCTACGCAGCAAGCACGATGCCGCCGAGCGTGCCAACGATTATCGGTACGACGTGGTACTTTAGTGAGAGCACAAATGCTCACTATATGCAGGAGCGCTAGTTGCTCTTCGCGTAGTGCCGGGCGACCGCCATCACCGCCTGCAGGGTGGGCGATGGGTCCGATTCGCCGCCTCGGTTCGTGATCGAGGCGACTGCCAGGTTCAATTTCGGAAATACGCCCAGCTCGGCTCGGAATGTGCCGTTCGAGCCGTTGTGGCCGTGGATCGGGCCGAGCACTGGCCCTTCTTGCACGCTCCAGCCACAGGCGTACGCCCGGTCGCCGCCCGGCTCTGGCTCGCCGCGATGCAGCCGCTCGACGGTGGTCGCCTTGAGCAAGCCGTCCTGCCCCTTCAGCCCCTTGAGGTGCTCCGCGCCGAAGGCGGCAAGGTCGCCGACCGACATCCACATGCCGCCTCCCGCGCCTACGAGCATTGTCTCAAGCGGGCCGGTTAAGAATCTTGGCTCGAGCTTGCCGCTCGGCCCTGGCACGTGCCCGTTCGGGCGCGCCTCGGGCAGGGTGGACGTGCCCACGAAGCTATGCCGCAATCCTAGAGGCTCGAAGACTATCTCCCGAACGAGCTGCTCGTACGGCTTGCCCAACGTCCGCTCGGCCACGATGGCGAGAAGCGCGTAGCCGGCGTTGGAGTAGGCGAACGACGTGCCCGCCTTGCTGATCGGCTTGCGCGAGAGGATAGCGCGGGCATAGTTCTCCCTGACCTTCAGCGGATCGGTCGCGCCCGCCACGATCCGCTCGACGGTCGCTCCGGAGAAGCCCATGTCTTGGGGGATGCCGCCCCGGTGATGCATGATCTGTTCGAGGGTTACGCCCCGGTAGCCGTCGTCCATCGGGAAGTCGCCCAGCGCCTCGCCTAGCGTCGTATCCCAGCGCAGCTTGCCGGCTTCGATGAGCTTGCCGATGATCGTGCTGCAGATCGGCTTGCCGATCGAGCCGATGCTCCAGGGCTCGTCGGGGCCGACTTCATCCGGCTTGCCCAGTTCCCGAACGCCGCGGGCGACGGTGGCGGCTTTGCCGTCGTGGATGACCGCGATGCCGAGCGCGGGGGCGTTGCGATCCTTGCGAATCTCGTCGGCGAGGCGGGCAAGGTCGGTCCAGCCCGAATAGTCCTTGGGCGCCACGTCGCCCTCGTCGCCGACCGGCCGCACCATGATCCGCCTGATCTTTGGAGGGGTGTCGGCCGTCAGTTCTATGCCGAACTCGACCTCATCGCCGTGCTTGTCGCGCACGAGCGCGCGGTAACGGCCCGGGCTCTGATCGAGGACCTTGAGAATCTCGAATGGCGCGCCTTGCTCGATAAGGCCGCCGATTCGCGCTAGCCGCTGCTCGAGGGGCACTTCGTCGGTGAAATTCGCGCCGACGAAGGCTTTCAGCTTCGCAGAGTCGTTGCCGTTCAAGGCCTCGATCAGGCCGTGGAAGAGCTTATCGGCATCGCTAGCCCCCTGGGGGTGGGCGAAGGCGACGACGAGCGCGATGAGCGCAACGAGAGCGACAAGGAAAAGGCGCGACATGGGAGACACAACGCGAGCCAAAGTCCGAAAAGTTTCGTACATCGTCGCGGTCCTGGGACCGATGCGCAGCTGGTTGGCCGCTCAGGCAGCCCCGGAGCCCATCTGGGTCAGAAAATAGTCGTCGGCGACGCCACCGACGTACCATTCAAAACTCAGCCCTTCTTCGTCGTGTCCCACCAAGACGAATCCGAAACGCCTCGCGGTCAAGAAATTCCCGGGTGCGCCTAGCCGTGCCTCCACGATCATCGACGGAGTCCAACCCTCCGCAGTGGTCGCCATGGCCACGACCTTGCCCAGGGTCGTCGGCTCGCGACTCGGCGTGAACTCGACCTCGACCACTTTGGCGAAGGCGATCTCCCCCTCATCGTCAACGATCACCAGCGGATCGCAGAACCATGTCTGCGGCGTAAAGCGGTCCACGGGCGCAAGCCACTCGGGGGCTCTCACGGGTCAATCATACGCCCCGCGACACAGACCAGCTCGAATCGCCGCGCCAGCCGCCTACTTCAACCCAAATCGAAAGTCGATGAACGTGCCGTCCTTGAGGCTGATACGGTACACGTAGGTCTGGTTTTTGGTCAGAGGCTTCGTGCTGATGTTGAAGATCCACTGCATGGCCGTCGGATCCCATCGGAACGCGGTGTCGGGCGTCGTCGAATCGACTACCTCGTTTACCACCTGCACCACGGTACCGCTGACGATCTCGGTCAGTCGGAAGCTGGTAACCACGCCGGGCGTTCCGATCGAAACACCGTTCACGTCGTATACCTTGAACTTCGCGGGCACCGTGCTGCCTTGCTTGAAGACGCTCGTGCCGTCCGGGTTGATCGGCGGCAGGATGCCGCTGTTGCTCAGGTAGAGGATCGACAGCGTACCGTTGTTGATCGTGACGTTGTAGTTGCCTAAGCTGCCGCCCGGATCGACCAGGCTGGGGGTGATCGGGTAAGTCCCGACGTCGCTCGTTTGCGTAGCCGTCGTGCTGTAGGTCGCGGTGATCGCATCGCCGGCCTGCACGCCGGTTAGAACTCCGGTCAGAGTCGGCAGAGGCGCGCCGAGGATCTTAGACTTGTTGTCGGCCGTCACGACGAGCGTCGCCTTGTTGATGACGATGGTCGCGCCGCTGGTTGCGGGATTGTAGTTGCCGTTGCCCGCGAAGGAAGCGCTCACCGGGTAGGTCCCCACGTCGACAGGGGCGTTGGAGCCGCCAGGCGTGTAATTATAAGCCGGCGCCCCCAAGTCCTCGCCGTGAGCACCGGTTACGGAGCCGCTGGCAGGGTGAGGATGGTTGTCGTAGGTGAAGGTACCGCCGTTGATAGTCACCGTCGGGTTGGCCTTGGCCACCGCGAAGGCCTGATCGACGCTCGGCGCCGCATTGTAGTTGCCATTGCCGCCCTGGGCGGCTCGCACGGTTACGGCTCCCGCTGCTGTGATCGTCAACGTGTTCCCAGCAAGGGTCGCCGGTCCCGAAACTACTGAGAACGACACCGCCAATCCAGAGCTTGCCGATGCGCTTAGCGCGAACGGGGCGTCGCCGTAGGTTCTGCCCGGCAGCGCGCCGAAGCTGATCGTCTGATCCGCCTTATTGATCAAGATCGAGGCTGGGCTCGAGGTCGCTGCGTTGTAGTTGCCGTTGCCCGCGAACGAACCGATGACGCTGTAAGAACCCGCGTTTACTGGCGGGCTCGCGCCACCCGGCGTGTAGGCGAAGGTCGGGGCGCCCAAGCTTTCACTAAGCACTCCAGTTACCGTGCCCGTGGCGGGATGGGCCGATGCGTCGTAGGTGTACGTGCCGCCGGTCGCGACCACGGTCGGATCAGCCTTGGCCACCACGAGCGCTCCGGTCGCGTCGGGCGCCGCATAGTTGGAGTTGTTCAGACTCGCTACGACCGCGTAGCTGCCCGCATTCACGGGTGCGCTGCCGCCGCCATCGTAAGTGATCGACACGCCAGACAGGCCGGCCGGGGTTGTCGTCGCGGTCGCGACTCTGGCCGAGCCGTTGTAAGTCTGGCTCAGGTCGCTGAGGCTAATCGTGGCGGGAGCCTTGTCGATGTGAATCGACGCGCTGCTCGATGCCGGGTTGTAATTTGCGTTGCCGGGGTACGAACCAGTCGCGGTGTAATCGCCCGCGTTTACCGGCGCGGTTCCGCCCGGCGAGTAGCTGAACGAAGGCGCGCCGAGGTCCTCGCCGTTCGCGCCGGTAACCGAGCCCGTCGCCGGGTGCGGATTGCCGTCGTACACGAAGATGCCGCCGGTGACGCTCACCGTAGGCGTGAATTTCGCCACGGTGAAGCCGCGATCAACGACCGGAGCCGGATTGTAATTGCCGTCGCCAGGTTGCTTGGCACGAACCACGACTGCGCCCGCGCCGGTGATGGTCAGCATGTTGGCACTGATCGTCGCCGGTCCGGAAACCACGCAGAAACTGACCGAAAGGCCGGAGCTGGCCGTCGCGCTCAGGGAGAAGGGGGCGTCGCCGTAGGTCTTGTTCGCTAACGCGTCAAACGTGATCGTCTGGTCAGCCTTGTTAATCAGGATCGTCGCGCTTGCCGAAGCCGGGTTGTAATTGGGGCTGCCCGCGTAAGAAGCTACGACGCCGTAGGTACCCGCATTGGTCGGCGCGCTCGCACCGCCAGGCGCGTAGGCGAAGTCCGGCGTGCCAAGGTTGGCACCGCCAACTCCTGTTACGGAGCCGGTCGCCGGATGGGGCAATCCGTCGTAGGTGAAGGTGCCGCCGCTGGCCGTCACGATGGGATCGGCCTTCGCGACCACAAGCGTGCCCGTCGCGTTATCGGCCTCGTAGTTCTGGTGCGTCAGCGAGGCCACGATGGCGTAGCTGCCTGCGTTGATCGGCGCGCTCGAGGAGCCGTCGTAGGTCACCGACACTCCGCTGAGGCCGCCAGGGCCGGTCGTCGCGATCACGATGCGCGCCGTGCCGTCGAAGACCTGGCTTAGGCCAGAGAGCGAGATCGTCGCGTGTGCCTTGTTGATCAGGATCGACGCGGAGGCCGACGCGGGGTTGTAGTTCGCGTTGCCCGCGAACGAAGCGGAGACGCCGTAGGTGCCCGCGTTCACGGGAGCGGACGCGCCGCCCGGCGAGTAATCGAACACCGGCGTTCCGAGATTTTCGCCGTTGACGCCGTCGATGCTGCCCGTGGCCGGGTGCGCCGCGCCGTCATAGGTGAACACGCCGCCGGTCACATGCACGGTCGCGGTGGCCTTGGCCACCGTAAACGAGCGATCGACGTCCGGGGCCGCATTGTAGTTATGGTTGCCGGGCTGTTTGGCTCGCACCACGACTGTGCCTGCCCCGGTAATGGTCAGCGTGTTGCCGCTGATCGTCGCCGGTCCTGAGACTACGCAGAAGCTAACGTCGAGCCCGGAGCTCGCGGTGGCGATCAGTGCGATCGGAGCGTCCCCATAGGTCTTGTCGGCCAGGGCGTCGAAGGTAATCGTTTGGTCTGCCTTGTTTATCACGATTGTCGCGGTCGCGGAGGCCGGGTTGTAGTTGGCGTTGCCCGCGAACGAGCCGGTGGCCAGATAGGTTCCCGCATCGATCGGCGCAGTGCCGCCGGGGGCGTAGGTGAAGGTAGGAGGATCGAGGGCGGCGCCGCCGACGCCGGTGGTCGTGCCCGTGGCGGGATGCGGCGAGCCATCATAGGTGAACGTTCCACCGGTCGCGGTGACCGTGGGATCGGCCTTGGCAATTACCAAGGCTTGGTCGACGTCGTCCGCGGCGTACCAGTTCGAATCGCCCGCCTGGGATGCGCGCACGGTGGCGGTGCCCGCGCCGGTTATGGTCACGATCGAGCCCGCAACCGAGGTAGGGCCAGACGCGATGCTGAAGCTAACCGGGAGGCCCGAGGAGGCGGTCGCGCTCACCGTGAACGGAGGATCGCCGAACGTCTTGCCGGCTAGGGCGCCAAACGTGATCGTCTGGTGCGCCTTGTCGATGGTGAAGGTCTGGCCGGCCGACGTGCCGCCGCCAGGGGTTGGCGTGAACACGGTCACCTGCTTGGTGCCCGCCGCCGACATGTCGCTGGCCGGGATGTCGGCCTGAAGCCGGTTGAAGCTCACGAAGTGAGTGGGCCGATCCTCTCCGTCCATGCGCACGACCGAGTTCGGCATGAACTTGTCGCCGTCCAGAGTCATCGTGAACGCGCCATCGCCGAACGCCTTCATCGCGGGGGTGATCGTATTCAGCACCGGGACCGGATTCACGACGTTGACGGTGAAGGTCTTGGTCGTCTGGTTGCCCGCCGCGTCCACCGCTGTGCAGGTCACCAGGGTTGCGCCGACTCCGAACAGCGATCCCGACAGAGGCGTGCAGGTCACGGTCGGGGCGCTGTCCACGTTATCCGTGGCCACCGGCGATGCGAAGGTGACGGTCGCGCCATCGAAACCGGTCGCGACCACCGTGATGTCGGCAGGCTGCGCCAGGTCGGGCGGCGTGTTGTCGTAGCGCACCACCACCGTCTTGGGGGTCGCCGCGTTGCCCGCGTTGTCGACCGCCCAGTAGGTGATCGTCGTGATTCCCTCGACGTTGATCAGCACGGAGGCGTTGTTGCCGGGCACCACGATCGGCTTAAAGGAATCACCGATCGGCTGGGCGCCGGTGGCGTAGTAGCGGATCTCCTTCACGCCGGAACCGGCGATGTCGGAAGGCGAATCGGGCATCGAGCGGATGTTCGGATCACTCGCGGTGATGGCGGCGGTAACGCTGGACTTGAACCAACCCGGGTTGGGGGCAAGATCGCCCGCCAGGGCGGCGTCGTCAACCAGGGGCGCGGTGCGGTCGATGTAGAACGTCAGGTCGCTCGTCGATTCTAGGCCGGTGCAGTCTATGGCATCGATGTGGATCAGATACTTGCCCTCGGCCGACACGGTTGTCGGGCTGGAGATGTCCATGGGGCCGACGTCGACGCCAACGAGCAGGCTCGTCAGGGTCTGCACGATGGTCAGAGGCGGGGCGGGGGTTGTGACCGAGTACTGGATCGTCTGATCGGAGTTGTAATACTGCTGATCCTGCGGCGAACCGGCGAGGAACGTGATGGTCGGCGCTTGGTTGTTGATCTCGAAGTTGATCGTGCGCGTGCTAACGTTGCCTGCTTCGTCGGTTGCAGTTACGTTCAGTTCGTACATCCCGTCGTCCGAAGAACCGCCCAACGTCTGGTCGGGGATGACAGGCAGCACGTCGCTTACGGTCTGCGACCAGACGGGAAGGCCGTTCTTTTTGAGGGATGCGACAAGGGTGATGGTCGCGCCGCTGCCGCTGTCGGAGGCGCTGATGCCGAACGTAACGCTCTGGTGGCAGTGCCCGCTCAGGCCGGTCACCACGATCGTCGGCGCGGTCGCGTCGTACTTGAACGGGAACTGACGATGAGTCGCGTTGCCGGCGACGTCGGAGACGTCGGCGCTGACGAATGCGTTCTTACTGTCTGGCCCGGAGTACAGGATCGGCGTTGTGAGAGTCGTGCCATCGATGCCCGATCCGAAATCGGAGCCGGCAAAGGTAAACGTGACCGGGCTCGTGTACCAGCCGTTGCTGTCGGGGGCCCGGTCGGGCGTCGCCGACAGGTCCGGGGCAGTCTTGTCGAGCAGGATCGTGATGGTCTTTGCGACTTCCGCGTTGCCTGCGTTGTCCACCGACCAGTAGGACACGGCCGTCGTGCCTTCGGTCGAAATCACGACCGAGGTGTTGTCGCTGCTCACGACCACTATGGGGCCGCCACCGACCTGGTAGCGAATCTCCTTCACGCCGTCTCCGCCCACGTTGTCGGTGGCGGTGATCGTTATGGTTACATCGTTGCGATTCCAGCCCGCTCCGTTGACCGGGGGCGCCGACGCGGCGACCGAAACCGGCGCAACATTTTCGAGGAGCTTGAAGGTTTGGACCACGTCGGGGGCCGGGTTATGGTTGGAGTCGCCGGGCTGCGAAGCGGTGACCGTGATGATCTTAGTGATGCCGCCGTCCGAGGGCACGCTCACGGTGACGCCGGAGAGCGTCGCGGGATCGGTCACCGCAAAGCTGACGGTGAGACCCGAGGAGCTGGTCGCCGACAGGTCGAACGAGGCATCGCCAAAGTGGCGGTCGGCCAGGGCGCCGAACGTGATCGTCTGATCGGCCTTCGCAACGACGAGCGTGCCAGTCGCATTGGAGGCGCTGTAGTTGGGGTTGTCGAGAGATGCGATGACCGCATAGCTGCCCGCGTTGGTGGGAGCCGTAGCGGAGCCGTTGTACGTAACCGAAACTCCGGTCAGGCTGGGCGGGCTGGTCGTGACGGGCACCGATTTCGGGCTGCCGTCGTAGGTTGCCGCTAGGCTGCCGAGGGTCAGGGTGGCGGGGGCTTTGCTAATGACGATGGCGGCGGGCGCGGAGTCGGCGCTGTTGTAGTTGGCGTTGCCCGCGAACGAGCCGATGGCCGAGTAAGTGCCCGCGTTGACCGGGGCGGTCGCGCCGCCTGGCGTGTAGGTGAACGTGGGCGTGCCGAGGTCCTCGGAGTTGACGCCGGTGATCGTGCCCGTCGCCGGATGAGCAAAGCCGTCATAGACGTAGCTGCCGCCGGTGGCGGTGACGATCGGCGTGGCTTTGGCGACCGTGAAGCTCCGGTCGACGTTTGGCGCCGCGTTGTGGTTGCTGTCGCCCGGCTGAGAGGCCCGCACAATCACCAGGCCCGCGCCCGTGATCGTGATGTTGCTGCCCGCGATGGTCGCGGGCCCGCTGAAGATGCTGAAGCCCACCGCGAGGCCCGAAGAAGCAGTGGCGGACACGCTGAATGGAGCGTCGCCGTAGGTCTTGCCGGCAAGCGCGCCGAAGGTGATGGTCTGATCGGCCTTGTTGATCGTGATCGTTGCGCTGCTGGAACCGGGGATGTAGTTCGCGTCGCCCGCAAACGAACCAGTTGCGGTGTACGAACCAGGCGTAACCGGGGCGGATGCGCCTCCCGGGGCGTAGCTGAATGTCAGAGCGCCGAGGCTCTCGCCAAGGACGCCTGTTACGGAACCGGTGGCCGGGTGGGCTGCCCCGTCGTAGGTGAACGTTCCACCCGTCACGGTCACGGTAGGCGTCGCCTTGGCGATGGTCAGGGTCGCGTTCGCGTTGCTCGCCTGATAGTTCGCGCTGGTAAGGCTTGCGACCACGGCGTATGAGCCCGCGTTGGTCGGCGCGGTCGCCGAGCCGTCATAGGTCACCGAGACTCCGATCAAGCCAAGCGGGCTGGTGGTGACCGTAACACCCTGGGAGCTGCCGTTGTACGTCTTCGAGGTGTCGCTGATCGTGAGCGTGGCGGCAGCCTTGTTGATCGTGAGGGTGCCGCTGGCGTTCGGAGCCTGATAGTTCGTGTTGCTCAGGCTCGCGACGACCGCGTAAGAGCCTGCGTTGGTGGGGGCGGTCCCCGAGCCGTTGTACGTCACAGAGACGCCGCTCAGGCCGAGCGGCGAGGTCGTTACCGTCGCGCTCTTGGGCGAGCCGTCGTAGGTCTGGGTCAGATTGCTTAGGCTGAGGGTGGCGGCAGCCTTGTTGACGACCAGCGTGCCGCTCGCCGAGCCCGCGTAGTTCGGGTCGGTGATGGTCGCGGCGACCGCGTAGCTTCCCGCGCTGGTCGGCGGCGTCGAGGAGCCGTTATAGGTCACGCTCGTCGAGAGGCCCGCCGGATTTGTGGTAACGGTGGCGCTCTTGGGGCTGCCGTCGTAAGTCTGGGTCAAGTTTGAAAGCGTTACCGTGGCGGCGGCCTGGTTCACAACCTGGCTCATGCTTGCGCTGCTCGCGAGCAGCGGGGGGCTGCCGCTGTAGGCGGCGGTAATCGTGTGCGAGCCGGCGGTAAGCGTGCTGGTCGAATAGCTGGCCCGGCCGCTTCCGGTGACGCCGATCGTGGCGAGCACGGTAGCTCCGTCCGAGAAGGTTATCGATCCGCCGCCCACGTTGCCAGTGCCGTTGGTGACCGCGCGGGCATCGAACGTAACGCTCTGTCCGTATGTGGACGGATTGCTAGTCGAACTCAGCGTGGTCGTCGTGCCATTGTCGTTGACCGTCTGGGAAACCGAGCCTGAGCTGGATGCGAAATTCGTTCCGTCGGAGTACGCCGCATTGATCGTGTGGCTGCCGATTGCGAGGGCGGACGTGGTGTAGGCCGCCGTCGCGCCGCTGAGTGAGACGGTGGCCAATGGGGTGACGCCATCGCTGAATGTGACCGAACCCGTTGGTGTGCCCGAGCCGGGGCCGGAGATCGCGACCGTGGCGGTGAAGGTAACCGAGTCACCCGAGAACGATGGGTTCAACGAGGACACCACCGACGTGGTCGTGGCGATCTGGTTGACGACTTGGTTGAGAGTCGGCGAGGTGCTGCCGTTGTAATTCGTGTCGCCCGCATATACCGCGCTGATCGGGTGGGTGCCCACCGCGAGGCCCGACGACGTAAACGTCGCCTGGGCACTCGCGTTTAGGGTGAGGGTGGCGATGGTCGTAGCCCCATCCAGGAGGGTGACGGTTCCGGTTGGGGTGCCCGAAGTCGTCGAGACGGTCACGGTGAAGGTAACCGACTGGGTGAACACGGAAGGATTGAGGCTGGACACGACCGCGGTGGTCGTGACGCCCTTCACCAGCTGGCTCACGCTCGAGCTGGTGCTGCCGTTGAAATTGGAATCGCCGCCGTAAGCCGCAGTCACCACATGCGTGCCGATGGAGAGTGTCGAGAGGTTGAGGGTAGCCGATCCCCCAGACAGCGTCGCGGTGCCTAGCGTAGTAGCGCCTTCGGTGAAAGTGACGGTGCCCGTGGGGCCTGATGTAGGGGTCACGCTCGCGGTGAACGCGACTGTCCCGCCGAAGACGGACGGGTTGGGCGATGACGCAAGGCTTGTGTTGGTGTTCGTAAGAGACTGGATGTTCTCGTTAAGGGAATTCGATGTGCTCGCGTTGTAGTTGCCGTCCCCAGAATAGGTGGCGGTGATATTGTGATGGCCAACGGATAGAGCACTCGTGCTAAGGCTGGCCGAACCGCCGCTGAGCGTGCCCGTTCCAAGGGTGGCAGCGCCGTCTTTGAACGTTACGGTGCCGGTCGGGCCGGTCGGGCCGCCGCCGGTAACCGTCGCAGTGAAGGTAACGGTTTGGGACTGGTTAGCGGGATTGAGCGAGGAGACGACGTCGGTGGTCGATGAGGCCGGGTTGACGGTTTGCGACACCGTGCCGCTGCTCTTGGTGTAGTTCGTATCCCCGTTGAAGTCCGCCGTGATCGTGTGCACGCCGCCGATGAGCGAATTGATCGTGAAGGTCGCGGTGGCTATGTGGCCGGAACCGGACAGAACCCCCGTGCCAAGGGTGGTCGCGCCTTCGCTGAACGCGATCGTGCCGCTAGGCACCGCCGAACCGCTCCCGTTGACGGTCGCGGTGAACGTCACGCTTTGGCCGTAAGTCGAGGGGTTTACCGACGAAGTGACAGTTGTCGTCGAGCCCGTCTTGTCGGTGAAGAAGCACTCGGCATACAGCAGCGCCATCCCTTCGGGCTGCGAATTGGCGGTGAGCTTGAAGGAGCTGCCAATCGAGTCGTCTGGGCTGACCAGCCATGTGGCGGCGAGGTTGCCGGCTTCGTCCGCCGTTACTATCCACGGCTCGTGCCCCGCGCCGCCCTCCGCCGTTCCGTCGATATGAACGACTTGCAGGGTGACCGGCTGGTTTGGATACCATCCCGCGCCTGTGATCTGCGCCACGTCGCCGGGCGCGTAGTCGGTCTTGTCGGTGGCGACGGTGGGCCCGTCGCGCCTACCGCTCGCCCAAGCGGGCGTCGATACGCCAATCAGGGCCGCGACCATAGTGGTCACGGCAAGCATCGCAATATAACTGCGTTTCATGTGAGGTTAAGGCCGGACAAGCAGAATCAAAGCCCTGCAACTTTGATTCCAAATCGAACAATTGAAACTGGAACTTCCATTGTAAAGGCCCTTTGGGCTCGATGCAGGGCAGCCGGGCCAGGAGCAGCGAAAAACCTGGTAATTGATATTTGCCGATTCGCGGTTATCATAAGACGTCCGGCCTTACCCGTGAGGAAATGCGGGCCGTGGTTACGGCGTGGGTAGGCCCCCGGACATGGGGGATGATGTGCTTGGTTTTAAGGCCGTGAGGCTGCTCGCCTCGGTTTTCGTTCTGCTTCTGGTCCAGCTCGCGCTTGCGGGCACCGCCCAACTCCTGGGCCAGGTGACGGTCAAGGGCCCCGATGCGCCCGTTTTCCCCATCTCGGGCGCGTTCGTGATGCTGAGCAACCCCGCCCAGCCAAGCGTGACTCTCGCGATCGCCCAGACCGACGCGAACGGCAACTACGCCATGCAAGGCCTCAATCCTGGAACCTACGTCGCGCGTTTTTCCAAGACCGGCTTCCTGCAAGGCGTCACCCCGTCCTTCAACCTCGTCGATAGCGCGATTGCCCTGCTAAATGCATCCCTCGTTCCCAGCCTCAGCGCTACCGAAATCGGCCAGCCGGACGAGAAGTCGGAGAACACCTTCACCGTCCACAACCCAAACTATTTTGCGGTGACCTACATGTGGTCGCTCCCCAACCACAAGCTCTCGGGAATCGGGCTTGCGCCTCCTGGCGATTCGGTTCTTGCCACGAACGCCGCCCATCACACGGAGAAGGTGCGCCTATTCGTTGACGGCTCGTCCGTCGAGCTTCCCTCGTCCAAGACCACTGTGCCGCCCCCGGTTGTGGAGAGCATGATCAGCGGCTACGTGACGAGTGGCTCTCCGCTAGGCGGCGTGCTTGTTACGGTAAGGGACTCCAACAACAACCTGGTGGGAAGCACTCAGACCCTGACCGACGGCAGCTACGTCTTCCACAACCTGGCCGCGGGCAGCTACACTCTGTCTTTTTCTCTTACCGGTTATTTTCCGGCCTCGACCTCGATCGTGTTCCTCGGGGGCGCCCTCACCGTGCCTACCGAGGCGCTGACGCCGATTCCGCCCCCGCCCACCGCGACGGTTAACGTAACCGTGACCCAATCGGACACGGGCGCGGGGATCCCGGGCGTGACCGTGACCATTAGCTATACCGGCGGCTCGAGCGTGGTCGGAACCACCGACGGCAACGGCCTCGCCTCGTTCTCGAACCAGCCGGTCAGCATCGCGTCGGTCATCAGCGCGGCAACTAACGACGGGTCGAACCGCATGGGCTCGACCTCGAGCTCGGGGTTCGTCGCCGGGGCCAACTCGGTGCCGATCGTGATCCAACCCATTCCGAGAGGCTCGGTATCGGGGATGGTCACCGATATGGCGACCGGCGTGCCGCTGGGCGGCGCGATGGTCACCGTCATGGATGGGGGCCTGAACGTGGTCGGCTCGGGCCAGACCGTGTCCGACGGCACCTACATGATCGGGAACATCGTGGCGGGCGCCTACTCGATGACGTTCTCGCTCGCGACTTACCAGACTGCGAACGTACCTGGTGTCGTGGTCGCCTCGGGCGCCAACACGACGCAGAACGAGGCCCTGTCTGCGATCCCGCCGCCGACCGCGACTGTCAACGTCACCGTCACCCAGTCCGACACGGGCGCCGGGATTCCGGGCGTGACCGTGACGATCAGCTACACCAGTGGATCGACAGCGATCGCTCCCACCGACGGCAACGGCCTGGCTCAGTTCACGAACCAGCCCATCAACGCCTCGGCCGTAATCAGCGCCGCCACCAACGACGGCTCAAACCGCACCGGCTCGACCTCCACCACGGGCTTCGCGGCCGGGGCCAACTCGGTGCCGATCGTGCTCCAGCCCATCCCGAAGGGCTCGATTTCGGGCGTCGTCACCGACAACAACAACGTGCCGCTTGGCAACGTGCAGGTCACGGTGCTCGATGCCAACGCGAACCCAGCCGGTGGGGCAACCACCGTCTCCGACGGCAGCTACTCGATCAGCGGCGTCCCGCAGGGGAACTATTCGCTGACCTTTACCCTGGTGAACTACAACCCGGCGACCTCCAACGTCGTGGTTAACTCGGGGGCGAACACCACCCAGAACGCGCAGCTCACTCCGGTCGTACCGCCATCGGACGCGACGGTTAACGTGACCGTGAACGATTCCTCGTCGGGCCTGCCTGTTGCCGGCGTGACCGTATCGATCACGTATTCGAACGGCACGATCGCAGGGCCCGGATTGACCGACGGCAACGGCTTTGTGTCGTTCTCGAACCAGCCGACCGCCGTCTCCGCGACGGTTTCCGCCCAGCTCGTCGATCCTGCTAGCGGCGTCCTCCGTACGGGCTCGACTGCCAGCGCCGGTTTCTTTACCGGCCCCAACGCACTCAGCGTGCAGCTCTCGCCTGCGCCGCCTCCGCCGCCATCGGCGACGGTGAACGTCTCAGTCGTCGACGTGAACGGAGCGGCCGTTGCCGGCGCGAGCGTGACGATCACCTATACGAGCGGCCCGCAGGCCGGGCCTACGCTCACCGATGCGAGCGGCAACGTCGCGTTCTCCGGCCAGCCGGTTGGTGTCGCGGCCACCGTGTCAGCATCCCTGATCGACGTCACTGGAACGGTCCAGAAATCGGGCTCGACGCCAATTGCGAACGGCTTCGTGAACGGGACTAACTCGGTCACCGTGTCAATCTCGCCGCCGCCCCCGCCACCCTCCGCGAGCGTTACGATCAACGTGACTGACAACGCGAACGCAGGCTCGGCAATCAATGGCGCGACCGTGGCCATCTACTTTGCCGGATCCACTACTCCGTTCGCGGTTCAGTCGACCGATCTAGCTGGAAACGCCTCCTTCACCAGTCTGCCTGTAGGGGTATCAGCGGTGATCACCGTTTCCACGCCTGACGGGAGGCTGCAATCGCTCTCCATCGCAAACGGTCTCGTAGCCGGCTCTAACCCGACCATAGCCATCGCCGTCAACTAGCATCCCTTCAGTTTTCGCGGTGGCCAGCTTGGAGCGGGCTGGTGAGCAATCCGGTGCCGGGGGCGAGCCTTGCGTGGGCAAGCAGGGACTCGAACCCTGACCCCTTTCGGGACTGGAACCTAAATCCAGCGCGTCTACCAGTTCCGCCACTCGCCCAGGCGAGTGGAGGATACCAGCGGGCCGAGCCCGTCGCTCCGGCTGCTCCGGGCCTCGCCGTAATCTCAAGCGGGCCTTGACATCCGCAGGTCGTGCAGGTATAGTCTCTGTTTGCCGCCGGACCGTCCGCAAGGGCGCCTGACGGCCAGCGCAAGCTCCTTGACAGTTGCATAGTGGTGAAGCAAAGCATATCGAGCACTCGATAAAGCTGCGAGTAATTGAAGCTACTATGGGTGTGCGACGAATGCCTAGGGACAAGTTGCCGACGAAGGACGCGTAAGCGGCGAAACGCCCAGGGGAGCTGCACAAGAGCCTTGATCCTGGGATTTCCGAATGGGGAAACCCCGCGAGGGTAACGCCTCGCGACCCACGACTGAATACATAGGTCGTGAGGAGGGAACCCGGTGAACTGAAACATCTTAGTAACCGGAGGAAAAGAAATCGAAGAGATTCCGTAAGTAGCGGCGAGCGAAAGCGGACCAGCCTAAACCGATCGGCTTGCCGGTCGGGGTTGTGGGGCCACTACTCCCTCCTTCAAATCAAGGCCTTGCGCTTTGGTTTGAAGATGGGAGAAAAGGGCATCGGTGAGGTTAACGGAAGCGCTCTGGAAAGAGCCGCCATAGAGGGTGATAGCCCCGTATGTGAAAGCCCCCATCGAGTTCAAGTGGTACCCGAGTAGCACGGAGCACGTGGAACCCCGTGTGAATCTGCGCAGACCACTGCGTAAGGCTAAACACGACTTGTCACCGATAGTGCATCCAGTACCGTGAGGGAAAGGTGAAAAGAACCCCGGTTAGGGGAGTGAAATAGAACCTGAAATCGCACGACCCGCAAACAGTCAGAGCACAATGCGCGGAGCAATCCGCGAAAGTGTGATGGCGTACCTTTTGCAGAATGAGCCTGCGAGTTACTGGTGTTGGCAAGGTTAAGACTCTCAGAGTCGGAGCCGGAGGGAAACCGAGTCCTAATAGGGCGTCAAGTCAGCATCAGCAGACCCGAAACTGCGTGATCTAGCCATGGTCAGGCTGAAGTGGTGGTAACACATCATGGAGGGCCGAACTCATTGACGTTGAAAAGTCTCGGGATGAACTGTGGTTAGTCCGGTGAAATGCCAATCGAACGCAGAGATAGCTGGTTCTCCCCGAAATGCATTTGGGTGCAGCGTTTTGCGTTGTACTTGGGGGGTAGAGCACTGAATGGACTAGGGGGCTTACCGGCTTACCGAACCCAACCAAACTCCGAATACCCAAGCATATAAGCAAGGCAGTGAGACGGCGAGTGATAAGATCCGTCGTCAAAAGGAAAACAGTCCAGATCGACAGCTAAGGGCCCTAAGTGTGGACTAAGTGTGAAACGATGTGAGATCGCATAAACAGCCAGGAGGTTGGCTTGGAAGCAGCCATCCTTTAAAAAGTGCGTAACAGCTTACTGGCCGAATGTGGTTTCGCGCGGACAATGTAAGGGGGCTAAAGTCCACCTCCGAAGCTTCGGGATCGTCGGCAACGACGATCGGTAGGGGAGCGTCGTGCGCAGCGTCGAAGCCTGAGCGGAAGCACAGGTGGAGCGCGCACGAGCGAGAATGCAGGCATGAGTAGCGATCATACAGGTGAGAATCCTGTACGCCGAAAACCTAAGGTTTCTCCGGTAATGTTCGTCAGACGGAGGTTAGGCGGTGCCTAAGGCGAGGCCAGAAGGCGTAGCCGATGGATAACGGGTAGATATTCCCGTCCCAGGCATGGTTTGTTAGGAGGGACGCTTCTAAAGGTTCCATCCCGCACCGTTGGTTGTTGCGGGCTAGGGCAAGGCTGGGCCAGTTGAGAGACCGGCATAAAGGCTGAACCCGGCGAAGGGCGTGCTTCGGCACAAACGAAGTGGAACTGATGGGGGCCGAGAAAAGCTCCTCAACGTTAGGCCATGTTTGACCGTACTGCAAACCGACACAGGTAGGTGAGTCGAGGAGACTCAGGCGTTCGAGAGAACTCTCGTTAAGGAACTAGGCAAACGAGCCCCGTAAGTTAGCAATAAGGGGCGCCCCGAGCAATCGGGGCCGCAGCGAAGCATCCCAGGCGACTGTTTACCAAAAACACAGGTCTCTGCTAAGACGTAAGTCGATGTATAGGGGCTGACGCCTGCCCAATGCCAGTAGGTTAACAGGAGATGTCAGGGGCAACCCGAAGCATTGAATCGAAGCCCTGGTGAATGGCGGCTGTAACTCTAACAGTCCTAAGGTAGCGAAATTCCTTGTCGGCTAAATACCGACCCGCATGAAAGGCGTAACGACTTGGGAACTGTCTCAACGAGAAGCTCGGTGAAACTGTAGTGCCCGTGAAGATGCGGGCTATGCGCAGTAGGACGGAAAGACCCCGTGGAGCTTTACTACACCTTGTGATTGCGAGTTGGATATGCCTGTAGAGCGTAGGTGGGAGCTTCGGCACCAATGGAACACCACCCTTGTATATCTGGTTCGCTAACCTTCGCCCTTATCGGGCGGTGAGACAATCACAGGCGGGTAGTTTGACTGGGGCGGTCGCCTCCCAAAAGGTAACGGAGGCGCCTAAAGTTGCACTCAGGCTGGTTGGAAATCAGCCGTCGAGCGTATAGGTATAGAGTGCGATTGACTGCGAGACAGACAAGTCGAGCAGGGACGAAAGTCGAGCTAAGTGACCCTCTGGTTGTGCGTGGGCACGCCAGGGTTCATCGGATATAAGCTACCCCGGGGATAACAGGCTGATCTTGCCCGAGCGCTCACAGCGACGGCATGGTTTGGCACCTCGATGTCGGCTCGTCGCATCCTGGGGCTGTACACGGTCCCAAGGGTTCCGGAGTTCACGGATTAAAGCGGCACGCGAGCTGGGTTCAGAACGGCGTAAGCCAGTTCGGTCCCTATCCACTGCGCACGAAGGAAACTTGAGAGGAGTCGCTCTTAGTACGAGAGGACCGGAGCGAACCGACCTCTGGTGTACCGGTTGTGCCGCCAGGCGCAGAAGCCGGGTAGCTACGTCGGGCCGTGATAAGCGCTGAAAGCATCTAAGCGCCAAGCACACCTCAAGATGAGGTTTCCCATCGCAAGAGTAAGGCCCCCGGAAGAACACCGGGTCAGATAGGTCGCAAGTGGAAGCGCGGTAACGCGTGTAGCTAAGCGATACTAATTGGCCGAGGGCTTCAACCTCGCGGCTTTATCGATTGTTCGATCTGCCTGCTTCACCCGTGCAACTCTCAAAGCGCTTGCGCGCTCGATTTCTATTCGGGTGGCCATGGCGAGGAGGAAACACCCGTTCCCATTCCGAACACGGCAGTTAAGCTCCTCAGCGGCGGAAGTACTTGAGCCGCAGGGCTCCGGCAGATAGGCACGCTGCCCGGATAGATTCCCTTTGAACGGCCTCGCCAACTCGGCGGGGCCGTTCTCGCTTTGAAGCAGGCTATCCCGACGGCGGCGGCGGCCCCATGTTAGCGCGGCCCTGCCGCTCGATCGGCCATTCCGAGAACGCGAACCAGATCAGAATCACGAGGTTCGCGCATGGGACCAGGAAGAGCAAAGACAGGGCGCCGTTGAACCCGGCCTTCGAAAAGATCTTCCAATAGCACCAGATGATCAACGCCATGAGCGCGATCCAGAACACGGCGTAGCCAGCCATTATGGCGACGAGAGCGCCCATGTCGGGCGCGGCTTCTCTGCGCATGTTGCCCCCCGGGCCGTGACCGGCCCTTGTTACTCCGACAGACGGGCGCCGCCCCATTATCGAAGCGGGCTCCGACGCGACGCTTACCGGCCGGGATCGATGCGGCGAGCGACGGCGCGCACCAGGGGGTGGCGATCGTCGCGCAGGGCCACCAGCGCCTGCCGAAATTCGATCGGGCAGCGCCCGTCCAGGGCAAGCAGTGCCTGGATCCGCACGCCGGGGCGGCTGTCGCCAAGCATCGGGCCAACCGTTACGAGCGCGGCGGGGGAGCCGACCGCCGCGAGCAGGTCGATCCCTCGACGGGCAAAGGGCTCTTCCGGCCGCCGGGCCAGGTCTTGGCCGACGGGCAGGGCGACGTCGGGGAACTTGGCTAAGAGGACGAGCGCGGCGCGTCTTACCGGCATCGACGTGGCGCCGAGCAGCGCTTGCGCGGTCGTGGCGGCATGGCTATCTCCGATCTCGCTCAGCGAGGACAGAGCGGCAAGCGCGGTCGCCTCGTTGCTCGACCCGGAAAGCGCAAGGAGGCTATCGACCGCCTGTCGCGACCGGGTCGGCCCCGCCGCCCGCGCCGCGATCTGCTCGAGTTCCGGTCGCTTCAGCGCCTCAGCCACCGCAGCCCCGCATGCGGCGAGCCGCGCATCGGCGGCGATGCGAAGCGCGTTCCGCGCCTCATCGACGTCCTTCGAGGCAATCCGGTCGGCCACGAGGCGGCCACCCTCGTCGCTAAGCGCCGATGCGACGGCGACGAACGCGCGGAGCGAGAGACGATCGGCGGCGCGAAGCTCATGATCGAGCATCCAAGCAAGCGCCGGCTTGCCGATACCGATGAGCTGCGCTACGGCTTCGGCCACGTTTCGCGCCTCCGTCCCCACGCCCCACCTGGTCGCTCGTTCGTATAGCCCAAGCATTGCCTCATCGCCCGGCATCGAAAGCGAGCCGACCGCCGGCTTCAAGCGGGCCGGGGAGGCGGGCGGATCCAGGCGCTGCTCACTGGCGAGCGCGATCCCCCAATCTGGTCGGACGGCGGCCTCGCCATCGGCGAGGCCCTCGGCGTAGCGAGCGCCTCCGAGGAGGTCGACGAACAATCCCAGCGAGCCCGAGCCGCGAGCTGCGTTTCCGACCCCAGGGGGGCCAAACGCCCGGTTATCCGGTCCCTTCGCCACGCAGATTCCGAGGCCGTTGGCGTTGCCGATGCCGGGCCGGCTGTCGCGGCCCGCCCAGATCGAGCCCGCGCCCCGCTCGAGCAGGAATCCAACACCGTAGTCGTGGCCGATGCCGTGGGCAGCGCCGTATTTGACCACGAACGCGTCGTCGCCTCCGAGCGCGAAGAGGTACGCGCCCGTCATGTGCATCGCGCTTGCCTGGGCGTAGTGGTAGGCGGTGAAGGTGTTGTTCGCGCCCGCGACGTAGCACGAGCCCAGCGAACCCCAGTAGCTTGCGCCCTGGCAGTAGGTGCCGCCCCAAAACGTGTTGCGGCCGCCGAACGCGGTCAGCAGGCCCACGCCGCCGGAGAGGCCGCCCGTGTCCTCTCGATAGCCGCTCGCGAATCCTTGCCCGTACGACCTCGGCACGTCGGCAAACAAGGGCTGGTCTGGGAACGGGCCGCCGCACCGATAGGCGCTGCCATCGCCGTTGTCCACCAGCCAGCCCAAGCCCTGCGTTCGCGCTGCGCCTTGGCCGAATAGGCCTGCTGAAAAGCGGGTGGGTCCGCCGTCGCAGCTGAGTAAGCCGATCCCGAACTGGCCGAAGCCCTGGCAGAGGGCGAGAGCGTCGAAGTCGGATGGCCCGGTTGCCCGGTGTAGCGCGCCAACGCCGGCGAGGCCGGCGCCAAAGCACAGCGACCGGCCCCTGAGCGTGCATTTGGGGCCCTCTAGGTAGGCCAGCCCCACGCCCAACACGCCGACGCCGACGCTGAGATCGGGCACGTCGAACGTGCTGTCGCCCAGGTCGATCAAGACAGAGCAGTAGCCCACGCCCGCACCAAAGCGCCCCGCGTAACGATTCGTTCCGCCAAGGTCGATGCAGAGCATCGAATCGGTGGATGTGTGGAGGTCTCCTCTTACTCCGCCGATCTCCACCGTGACTCCGTTCCACTTGCTCCGCCAGATCCCGCGGAAGCTGGAACTCTTGGCGGCCCCCTTGATCGATGGCAGCTCGCGCTCAACCGCCTCCGCGAGCCCGGCAGCGGCGCGGCGGATGCGCGCCAAGTCGGCGCGACCGAGAAGGGCCAGGATCGTTGCTCGTTCCGCCTGAGGCTTGCTGACGAACCCGAAGCGAACCTTGGGCTCCTCGACCGCCCATTGGGGCAGGCTTTCGATCAAGACTCTTCGCTCCGCCTCGCTCAGCCCTTTGAGCGCTTCGCGGACCTCGCCGTTCGCCCAGGCGATGGCGTGAACAAGGAGCGCGACCGAGGCGTTCAATTCGCCAGGTAGGCCACTGGACAAGGCCGATGTCGGGTTCGGCGGGGATTTCATGTGCACCATGTCACCGAAGACCTCGCGATTGGCAATTTGGAGCAGGCCCGAGAGGCTCCGGCCCTTTGCTGAAGCATGAAGCCCCAGAAGTTCGTCCGCGGCCTCCAATGGGCGGGCGACCCCAAGTTCGATGAGCGGCAGGCGGTAAGGGTCGGCGAACTGGATGCGCTGCCACTCGAGGTCTTTGGGAGTGAGGTTGCCGACGTATAGCGCGTCCTCGATTCCTTTTCGCTCTTGGGCGGTGAGCTGGGCGTCGGCGTGGGTTACGCAGAGAGAGGCAAGAGCGACGCAAGCGAGGATGCGCATGGCGTTGGCTCAGTTTAGCCTTCGGGCCCCGCCAGCCCGCGTTCGATGAGGGTCCGCGCATCGTTTGTAGATAGAGACCGATCATCCAAGGCCCGCTCGTCAAAGGGCGCGCTGCCCGAGCCCGGGCGCCCGCTCTCAGCGGTGCAGGCGAGGCCGGCCTCCAAGCCCGGTGCGATGAGGGTGAGCCGGGTTGGTGTCGTCGGCAGTGAATCCATCAAAGGCTGGATGAGGTCGCGATTCAGTTCATGCACGAACCAATCTAGTTCCTCGGTTTGGCCTGCGGCCCGCAGTGCGCCAGGGACGTCGATCACCTGGATGCAGGCCTGGGCCAGGAGGGCGCGCTCGGACAGGACCGCGAGTTTTAGATTCAGGCCGCGTCCAAGGTCGGAGCGATCGCCATGCCGGTAGCCGACGAGGCGCGAGAGCCCCGCCAGCCGGAGCGAGGCGCTTTCGACCTGGACGACCTCGCCTCGCCTGAGCGCAAGATTAGGCACGGGCAGGCGGACGCCGTGACCCCAAGGCCAAAGCAGATTGACGGAAGCAAGGCCCTCCTCCTCTCGAAGCAGGTTGAACGCCTGCTCGGAGAGCAAGTTGATCGAGTCGTCGATGAACCGGCGCAGGACGCGGTCGCCGTCGCCCTCAGGCATCACCGTCGATATGGGCTTGCCAACCGCCTCGGTCGGACCGCGCGTAACCATATCGACAAGCGACTCCCATACCAAGCCGTGGTCTTCCGCGTCGCCCGCGACGAAGGTGAGGCTCGACGTGTTCAGGCGCTTTGCCGTCTTGACCACTTGCCGCGCCTCCGTTTCGGTGAGGCTTGCGCCGAGGGCCATCACCCTGCCGTCGACCAAGGCAAGGGGCGAAACGTGGAAATGAGTAGACCTTGCAGGAGGATCGGCCCCGAGCGCGGCCACCGTGAGCGGCCCTTGCCTAAGCTGGCCCTCCGAGGGCGGCAAGCCCAGCCACAACGCCTCCGGCGCCTCGAGAAGGGGAATCGGCGATACCTTGCAGAGCGCGCCGATCTCGGCCATTCGCTCGAAAGCGGGCAAGCGGTGCCGCAAAACCGACTCACTATCCGGCCCGCCGACCAGGCCAGGGACGACGAGCACGATCCGACGCATCGCCGCGCTTATTCGACCGGCTCGAGCAGCCGGGGCTGGCCGTGGGTCACCGCCGCCATCTGCCCCATGCCGGGCGGCTCGTCGAAGGCATGCTTGCTCATGTCGGGCGGAATCGCGAGCGGGTAGTCGCCGTTGAAGCATGCCAGGCAAAAATCATTCTTCGATTGCCCCGCCGCGGCCACCGCCCCCTCGATGCTGAGGAACCCTAGCGAAGTTGCGCCCACGTGGTTGCTCAGCTCATCGAGGCTCATGACGGCGGCGGCGAGCTCGCCCTTGCTTGCCATGTCGATGCCGTAAAAGCAAGGGAAGCGGATCGGCGGCGCGGTGATGCGGACGTGCACCTCTTTCGCGCCCGCCTCGAACAGCAGCCCGACTATCTTCTTGGTGGTCGTGCCACGTACGATCGAGTCGTCGACCAGGACCAGCCGCTGGCCGCGGATGTGCTCTTCGAGGGGGGTGAGCTTCATCTTCACGCCCAGCTCGCGCAGGCGCTGGTCCGGGGAAATGAACGTTCGGTGAATGTAGCGGCTCTTGATCATCCCCTCGCGGTAGGGAAGGCCGCTCACCTCGCTGAACCCGAGCGCGGCGGGGATGCCGCTGTCGGGCACGGGCACCACGATGTCGGCATCGGCGGGGTGCTCGCGAGCGAGCTGCTGGCCCATCCGCTCGCGAACCGCGTACAGCAACTCGCCGTACATCCGGCTGTCGGGCCGCGCGAAGTAGATGAATTCGAACAGGCACATGGCGCGTCGTGGCGCCTCGGCGCCTTGCACCAGCCGCAGCCCCGAGGCATCGATAATCGCCATCTCGCCTGGCTTTAGCTCGTGGTCGGGCGTTGCCCCGACCGGACCAAATGCGCAAGATTCGCTCGCCATGAAATATCCGGTTTCGCCCATGCGGCCGACGGTGAGAGGGCGGATTCCGAGCGGATCGCGAAAGCCGATGACCGCTTTTGGAGTCAGCACCGTACAGCTATAAGCGCCCTTTGCACGTCGCATCACTTCTCGGACGGCGGCCTCCGGCCCATCTTGCAAATGCCGAACCAAGATCCGGGCGATCAGTTCGCTGTCGCTCGTGGTGTCGAGCTGCTCGCCTTCGTCTTGCAATTCCCCCCTGAGCTCGCGGGCGTTGATCAGGTTGCCGTTGTGGGCAACCGCGATTTCCCCCACCAGGCTCTGGCAGTACACCGGCTGGGCATTGCGCAGCACGCTCGCGCCCATCGTGCTGTAGCGGTTGTGTCCAACCGCGAGGTGGCCGGGCAGGGTGTTTAGGATCTGCTCGTTGAATACGTTGGCCACCAGACCCATGTCTTTGTGCATGCGCACGCAGGAACCGTCGCTGACCGCGATGCCGGTGGATTCTTGGCCCCGGTGTTGGAGCGCGAACAGTCCGAAAAAGGCTACGCGGGCCGCATCTTGTTCGGGGGCGTACACGCCGAGGATGCCGCACTCTTCCTTGGGGCGGTCTTCCTCATCCCGGAACGGCATGGCATGAGTATATCTGGGCCAGGCGAGCCGCCCACGAGACGGGTCGCTCGCCCCGGTGCGTTTTCCGCCGTTGGCTCGTCAAAAGGGGTGATCGTTCGACCCCTATTCTGGGGGCCAGGCGATGCGCGATAATGACTCATCGCCTGCGGCGCGGCGGGCGGGGTGCGCGGGGGCGCGCGTTTCGGCAGAGGGGCCGAATGCGTAGGTTCAAAACAGTCTGAGTCCGAGTCCGGCGTTGGGCTTGGTCGGGCCAAGTCATTTGGGAAACCCGGGAGGGGGCATGAAAGCAAAGGAAGCGGTCGCGTTCGTGAATGAAAACGACGCGAAGATCATCGACATCCGATTCACGGACCTGATGGGGACGTGGGAACACTTCAGCATCATTCCGCGCGACTTCGACGAGGCCATGATCGAAGAGGGCCTTGCCTTCGACGGATCGAGCATCCGCGCCTTTCAGAGCATCGATCAGTCCGACATGATGCTCCTGCCTGATCCCGCCACCATGTTCATGGACCCGTTCACCGAGGTCCAGACCGCGGTCATCATCTGCGACGTCATCGACCCCCAATCGCGCCAGCGTTACTCCCGCGACCCGCGCCACGTCGCCTACAAAGCTGAGGAGTATCTGAAGAAGTCGGGCCTAGGCGACACGTGTTACTTCGGCCCCGAGGCGGAGTTCTTCGTGTTCGACCGGCTTCTCCACGAGAGCACACCCCAGAGCGCCTTCTACCGAATCGAATCGGACGAGGCCCATTGGGAATCGGGCCGCGAGCACAACCCGGGATTCACTATCCGCCCGAAGGGTGGCTACTTCCCGGTGCCGCCCGTCGACAAGCTGCACGACCTGCGCAGCGAGATGGTGCTGAACATGGAGCAGATGGGAGTCCAGGTCGAGATGCACCACCACGAAGTGGGCACCGCCGGCCAGTGCGAGATCGATATGCGCTTCGACACCCTCACCGCGATGGCCGACAAGCTGATGAAATACAAGTACGTGGTGAAGAACACTGCGTACCTGCACGGCATGATGGCCACCTTCATGCCCAAGCCCCTGTTTGGCGACAACGGCAGCGGCATGCACGTGCACATGTCGGTCTGGAAGGGCGGCAAGAACCTTATGTTCGACCCGAAGGGTTACGGGGGCATCTCGGATTTCGCCCGTTGGTACATCGGCGGCGTGTTGAGGCACGCCCCCGCGCTGCTTGCCTTCTGCGCCCCGACCACGAACTCGTACCGGCGGCTGGTGCCCGGCTACGAGGCGCCGATCAACCTGGTGTACAGCCAGCGCAACCGCTCTGCTTGCGTGCGCATCCCGATGCTCTCCAAGAGCGAGAAGGCCAAGCGGATCGAGTTTCGGGCGCCCGATCCGGCCGCGAACCCCTACATCGCCTTCGCGGCATGCCTGATGGCGGGGCTCGACGGCGTGCGGAACAAGATCGAGCCGCCCAAGCCGATCGACAAGGACCTCTACGAGCTTCCCGAGCGCGAGCGCAAGCGCATCCAGCAGACGCCCGGCTCGCTCCGCGCCACGCTCGCGGCGCTGCAGAAGGATAACAAGTTCTTGCTGGAAGGCGGAGTGTTCACCCCCGACCTGATCGAGAAATACGTCGAATACAAACTCGAGGCGGAGTGCGACGCGGTGGATTTGCGTCCGCATCCCCACGAGTTCTATTTGTACGCCGACGCCTAACCGTCTGCCGTCGAGTAAGGTCTCTCGGACCAGGCAGAAATGCCAGGTCTGAGGGAGTGTCTATCGCTTCTTAGCCGACCCATTGAGAATTGGCCCTACAATGCAGTTGCTTGGGCGCGGGCAGGCGCCAGGAGGATTCCATGATGTCGACAAAGCAGGCGGCCATCCTTGCGAGCTTGGCCGTGTTTGGAGGAGTATTGCTCTCGGGCAGCCGCGGCCACAGCTTTCCGCAGGGGGAAGACGAGTCTCGGGCCAATCAGAGGAGCCCCCTCGGGTGGGAACGCTGTTCGACTCGGACTCCGACGCCGGACGAGGTCACCCGAATCGAGGCGGCGACCGCTGGACGCTTTTGGCCGTCGCTTGCGACGGGCAGCGTTAGCGTGCCGGTTTGGTTCCACGTGATCACGAGCAGCGGAGGGGCGGGCGGGGTCTCAGCCAGCCGGCTAGCCGCCCAGCTCACCGTGCTCAACGATTCGTACGGGGGGGCCACCGGCGGCGCTCCGACCGCATTCACGTTCTCGCTCGCGGGATCGGATACCAGCGCCAACGACGCATGGTATGCGGCAACACCCGGCACCCAAGCCGAGAAGGACATGAAAAACGCGCTCCGAGTGGGCGGCGCCGAAACTCTGAACATCTATACGAACAACATGGGCGGCGGTCTGCTCGGCTGGGCGACCTTCCCGTGGGACTATTCCAAGCGCCCGTCGATGGACGGCATCGTGGTGCTGAACGAGTCGCTGCCGGGCGGCTCGGCCGTGCCCTACAACGAGGGCGACACCGCCACTCACGAGTCGGGCCATTGGTTCGGCCTGTACCACACTTTCCAGGGAGGCTGCAGCCAGAAGAACGACTACGTCGCGGACACGCCGGCGGAGAAATCCCCCGCGTTCGGCTGTCCTGTTGGCCGCGACACGTGTCCGAAGCGCGCCGGCCTCGACCCGATCACGAACTTCATGGACTACACGGACGACCCGTGCATGTATCAGTTCACCCCTGACCAGGCGAGCCGCATGGCAACCATGTGGACCGCGTACCGATAGACGGATCGCCCCCGTAGCGAGGGCGCTGTGAGCGGATGGGCGGACCAGGTTAATGCCAGGTTTGCCCATCCTTTGTTTTAGGGCCAGTTGCACTATCGCAAAGGCTGTGATACAATCCAAGTGGACCTTAGGCCTTCACGCTTTTCGTTTGGGATTTTGTTTTGGGTTTTGCCAGGGAAGGGCAACGCGGGGGAGGGCGGGCCAATTGGTGAAAACTATGCGATTACCGTTCAATTTGCGTTGCCTGAGGGGAGTTCTGGCGTTCGTCGCCGCGTCGATGCTGCCGTTGGCGGCGCTGGCGCAACTTCCCGGGGCTGTCTTTACGACCTTGCCCGACGGCACCACCGTCGACAAGAACACCTACGCCAACTGCGAGGACGTCTATCTCAACGGCGGACCGCAGAACTTCACTGGCAGCGGGTTGCTTCCAGGGATCTACTACTTCCAGGTCACCACGCCCAACGGCGCGACCTTGCTTTCGACCGACGCCGCCTCCAACCGGCTATTGCTGGTGGGCACTAACGGGCGGGTGGATGGCAACTGCGACTTCGCCGGAACCCCCGGCGCGGGCGGGCACCCGAACGGGGCTCTCAACGTGAGCAACGGCTCGACGTCGGTCCAGCTCTGGCCGTTCACGATGACGACCAACAACGGCGGCGAGTACAAGGCATGGGCGATCCTCGCCCGAACCGCGATCCTCGACGGCAGCGGCAACATCATCGGGTTCACCACGAACCCGTTCACGTCCGTCGACATCGATGGGATCCACTTGATCTTCCGGTCGAAGGATGCGAAGACCGACAACTTCAAGTGCGCGGTGCAAGGCGGCGGACCCACCAGCGCCGTTTTCTCAGGTCATAAATACTATGACTCTAACCTCAGTGGTGTACTCGATCCGAGTGAGGCCCCAGTGAATGGGTTCAAGGTTCACGTCATCGTTTACGCTCCAGACGGCTCGGTATTTGGAACATGCGATGGTCTCACAGGAACCGATGCGCTTGGGAACCCCGGTCCTGCCGGCGACTGGTCGTGCGAGGTCCAAAACGTTCCGGCGGGCTCAACCTATCTAGTCTGCGAGGTGCCGATCGCGGGCTGGCTGCAAACTGGCCCCGTACCGGACTCGAGCGGCTCGCAATGCTACAGCGGCTTCGTCGGGCCCCTGGTGACGGGACTCGACTTCGGCAATATCCGAGTCGCCCGACTGTGCGGGGAGAAGTTCTACGACTCCAACGCCAACGGCGCTCTGGATGGCGGCGAGCCGGGAATCGGATGCTTCAAGATCACGATCGCGGCCACCGAGCCCGATGGCACGGTCGTCAACCAAACCCTGTACACGAATCCGGACGGGACGTTCTGCTCGCAGCTCTTCCCCGATGGGACCACGTACACGGTGTGCGAGGTCAAGCCGGACAACTCCTGGATTCAGACCGCTCCCGCGAGCGTCTGGTACACGGGAACCCTTGGCCCAGGCCCGCAGCAGAGCTACGACACGACTCCGCTGCCGGACGTGACCAACCTGAACTTCGGAAACCTCAAGCTAGGTGCGGGCGGCGGCCTGACCCTCGGCTTCTGGTCGAACAAGAACGGCCAGGCGATCATGAATGCCAAGCCGATGTCCGCGAGCCTTGCAATCCTAAACGCACTTTGCCTTAGGAACGCGACGGGCGCTCACGTGACATTCTCGACCTACACCGCCTTCCGCACTTGGTTGCTGAACGCGACGGCGACGAACATGGCGTACATGCTCTCGGCGCAGCTGGCGGCGATGGAGATGAACGTGTTCGTAGGCGGCAACGTCAGTGGCTCGAGCGTGGTCTACGCTCCCGGATGCGGGAACACGGGCCTTGGCAATAACTTCATCACGATCAGCGACCTGATGGCGGCGGCGAACGTCTCGCTATGCGCAAACGGACTCACCGTGGCGGCGGGGCCGATCCGCACGTACCAGGAATGCCTGAAGAACGCGCTCGACAACGCGAACAACAACCTCAACTTCGTGGCTGCGCCGATCACGAGCGTGACGTGCGGCTACTGATCTAGGATTGCCTAGAGCACGGCCAGGCGGGGCCGTCCCGACTAGTCGGGACGGCCCCGCTCTTCCGCCAAGTCAGCTCAGCAATGATCAGGCATGGACATTCCGCCTCCCCCTCTTGCCGGCCGTAGGCAGGAGGAGGGGGTGCCGAGTTCGGCGAGGCGGGGGCGGTTCCGAGGCTCGCGCCGGTCGGGAGGGAATGCGGAATCGACCGCCCCCGTCCCCTTCGGGGCCACCCCCGCCTGACTCCCAGGCGAGGGAAGCGGAGGGATGGCCTGCCCTGCCGCTTTTGCGTGGGGCGCCCCCTGGGAGGCATTCGTTCGGCCTAGGTGCCTCCACACGCTAAAAACTAGCAAATATGCGGTAAACGCAAGCCGTCGCTAGGTTCACTTTTGGAGGCAAATGGTCGAAGGTGAAAGCCCCATTCGACCAATCGACGGGGGGCCGTCGAACCTAGTGTTCGCGACATGGATCACTAGATCGCGCCATCCGCCCGTCCGGGAGCGCACATTGAGTACCAGAATTTCGAAATTCGTGTTACACTTAGTCGATTATCGGCGCAACGAGGGCTCTTGGGGAGATTGCGCGCCGTACGTTGGTTGCTTGATTGGGCCAGACTCCGCCGATAGCGCTTTGGGGTGAACATTATGTTATGCACTTGTCATTGGGGGCGCATTTGCGCACCTCTGGCGTGCCTGGTTGCCTTTGGTCTGACGCTTACTTCGGCGTCGGCTTCAGTCACCGGCGCCATCTTTACGTCGATCTCGGACGGCACCACCGTCAACGGGAACATCTACGGACCGCCGGTCCACCCCGAGCTGGGGTGCGAGGACGTGTACCTCAACGGCGGGCCTCAAAACTTGAACCATGCGGGCATCGGCCCGGATGGCATCTACTACTTCCAGGTGACGACGCCCAACGGCGCTCTCCTGCTTTCGACCGACCCGGCGGCAAACCGGCTGGTGCGCGTCGGCAAGGACCCGATTACCGGCGCAACCGGCCGAATCCTCGGCAACTGCGACTTCTTCGGGAATCTGGGCTCGGGCGGACACCCGAACGGGACCTACAACGGTTCCAACGGGTCCACCCCGGTTCAGCTGTGGCCCTTCGACCAGACCACCAATAATGGTGGCGAGTACAAGGCTTGGATAATCCTCGCACGTACCGACAACGGGGACGGCACGTTTACAACCAATCCGCACACCACGGTGGCGGAGGACGGCGTGCACCTGAACTTCCACTTGCAGGACACGAAGACGGACAATTTCAAGTGCTTCCACGCCTGTGAGGGCGATTGCAACCCGATCAACGCAGTGTTCTCGGGACACAAGTACTTTGACTCGAATCTGAACGGTGTTCTCGATCCGAGCGAAACCGCGGTAAACGGCGTCACCATTCACGTGATCGTATACGCACCTGACGGTTCCGTGTTCGGGACCTGCGACGGGATTAGCGGCAACGACGTGTTTGGGAGCCCGGGCCCAGCGGGCGATTGGTCCTGCGAGATCCAGAATATTCCGCCGAATTCGACGTACCTTGTTTGCGAGGTGCCGATCGGCGGCAACTGGCTGCAAACAGGCCCCGTAGCTGACAGCAGCGGTTCGCAATGCTACAGCGGACTGGTCGTGCCAGTAGTGGCGGGCCTGGACTTCGGGAACGTCGACACCGCGAAGATCTGCGGAGCGAAGTTCTATGACTCGAACGGCAATGGCGTGTGGGATACGGGCGAACTGCCGGTATCGGGATTTCAGATCAACCTCGGCTTCACGCTTCCTGACGGCTCGACCGCCACGGAAACGGTGACGACGGCGGCGGACGGCAGTTGGTGCTCGAAGTCATACCCCAGCGGCACGCACTACGCCGCTAGAGAAGTGGTACCGCCTCCGGCCCCACCTTGCGGGGGCTGGTCACAGACCGCGCCCGTCGGGGGTTTGTGGTCGGGCGATATCTCGTTCCCGCCGACATACAGCGATGACACTGGAACGTACTTCAAGGCCAGCGACAGTGCGCCGGATACGACCGGACTGAACTTTGGCAACGTCGCGACGGGACGCGTCTGCGGCACCAAGTTCTACGACAAGAACATGAACGGGGTCAAGGATGCGGGCGAGGCGCCGGTTTCCGGCTTCTCGATCAACATCGCGTGGACCAAGCCCAATGGTTCGACCGGAACCGAGACGGTGGTGACCGATTCGAACGGTAACTGGTGTTCCAGCTACTATCCGGACGGCACCGCCTACGTGGTGACGGAGACCCTCACCGGGAACTGGCTGCAAACCGGCCCCGCCGGCGGCAGCTACTCGGGCCACATCGGCTGGGTCGCTCAGCAGAGCTACGACGTGAGCTTCTGCATCCAGGACGTGACCGGTCTCGACTTCGGCAACATCCAGCAGGCTAGGCTCTGCGGGCTGAAGTTCTACGACACCAACGCCAACGGCGTGCAGGATGGCGGCGAGCCGGGGATCGGATGCTTCAAGATCACGATCACCGCGACCGAGCCGAACGGCTCAGTTGTGACCCAGACCCTGTACACGAACCCCGACGGGACGTTCTGCTCGCAGCTCTTCCCCGACGGCACCACGTACAAGGTGAACGAGGTCCTGCCCGTCGGCAGCTGGCAACAGACTGCCGGTATCGGCGGCTACTCGGGAACGATCACCGGAGGCGGCCCGCCGTACTCGGTGAACTTCACGATCGCCAACGTGACCGGTCTGACGTTCGGCAATCTGAAGCTGGGCGCGGGCGGTGGCCTGACCCTTGGCTTCTGGTCGAACAAGAACGGCCAGGCGGTCATGACGAGCATCGGCATGAGTTCCTGCCTGTCGATCCTGAACGCGTGCAATCTGCGCAATGCCAACGGCACGATTGCCACGTTCTCGACCTACTCGGCCTTCAAGACTTGGCTGCTGAATGCGACCGCGACGAACATGGCGTACATGCTCTCGGCGCAGCTCGCGACGATGCGGCTGAACGTGTTGGCCGGCTACGTGAGCAGTGGGAGCCTGGTGTATGCCCCTGGCTGTGGAAACACAGGCATCGGCAACAACTACATCACGATCGGCGACCTGCTTGCGGCGGCGAAGGCCTCGCTGGCGGTCAACGGCTACACGGTGGCGCCATCGGCGATCCGCAACTACCAGGAGTGCTTGAAGAACGCTCTTGATAGCGCGAACAACAACCTCAACTTTGTGGTTGCGCCGATCACGAGCGTGACGTGCGGCTACTGATCTAGGATCTCCTAGAGCATGACCAGGCGGGGCCGTCCCAATCGGGACGGCCCCGCCGCTTTGTCCGACCGCCGGCTACTTGATCACGCTGATCGACGCCGACGTTCCCACGTTTCCGGCCGCGTCGTAAGCCCTACAGAACAAGGTGTGGCTGCCGCTCGCGAGCTTGCGCGGGCTGTACGACGTGGTGAACGGCGACGATGTCGAGGTTGCGACGAGCGCGCCGTCTAGGTACATCTCGACCCTGACGACTCCAACGTTGTCGGTCGCGTTCACGTACACCTTGAGCGTCTTGCCGATGGTCGAGCCGCTCACAGGTGACGTGATCGTGATCGATGGTGCGATCGTGTCCGGTACCGGGTTCGAGACCGTCACGGTCACGCTCGCAGTCGCTGAATTGCCGGCTGCGTCGGTCGCCACCACGCTGATGGTATGGCTGCCGTTGGCGACCACGGTCGAATTCCAGGTCACGCTGTACGGCGAAGCGGTCGCCACGCCAACCTGCACTCCGTCGACGCTGAACGCGACCGACGCTACGCCCACGTTGTCCGAGGCCGAGGCGGACAGGCTGATCGTGCCGCTTACCGTCGAGCCGCTGAGCGGGTTGCTTAGGCTTACCGTTGGCGGGGTGAGGTCGGGGTTGGAGACGCTGACCGTCGCGCTAGCGGTAGATTGGTTGCCGAGGCTGTCCTTGGCGATCGCGCTAACCGAGTGGTTGCCGTTCGAGGACTTGGTCGAATCCCAGGGGCATGCATAGGGCGAGACGGTGGCGACGCCGACCTGAACTCCATCGACGGTGAAACTGACCGAGGCGATTCCCGCACTGCTCGACGCGGAGGCAGACATCGTGATCGAGCCGATGACGGTTGCGCCGCTTGTCGGGTCGGTCAGGCTACAGGTCGGGGGCGTAACGCTCTTGTTCGAGACGTTGACCGTCGAAGAGGCCGATGCGCTGTTGCCCGCGCCGTCTTTGGCGGTAACCATCAAGGTGTGCGAACCGTCGGCAACGGCCGTAGTGTTCCAAGAGAACGAATACGGCGGCGCCACCATTTGGGCGGATTGCGCGCCGTCGACAAAGAACGTCACCGACGCAACCGAGTTGTTGTCGTTGGCGGTGGCGGAGACAGAGATCGTGCCTGAAACGGTCGAGCCTGCTGCAGGCTGGTCGAGAGAAACGGTCGGAGGAGTCGTGTCGGTCGAAACCGTGCCGGCAGCTTTGAGCACCGCAGCATAGGCGTCCACTCGGCCCCACCCGAAGTACATGTCCCAACCAGTTGCGCCGAGATCGGTTGCCGTGGTCTCAAGAATGCTCTCAACGTTGGCACTCGATAGCGCCGGGTTGATGGAGAGGACGAGCGCGGCCACCCCGGCAACATGCGGTGCCGCACAGGAAGTTCCTGCGAACGAGGAATAGCCTCCCCCCGGCACGGTCGACTCGCTGTCGCCCGGAGCCGATAGGTCCACATTGTTGCCGAAGCTTGACCAAGAATACAGCGTGTTGATGCTGGTCGCGCTAACGGTGATAAGGTACGGGTCCGCTTGGTAGGTGGTGTTCGCGCCAGTGTTTCCGGCCGATGTTACAACCACGCCGCCCTTGGAGCGGAAGCTGGAAGCGGCGGAGTCGACGGTACTGCTGGGCGACAACATGTAGCTGATGTTGGCGACCCGTGCGCCGTGGTTTGACGCCCACGAAAGGCCGCTCGCCACAGACGAAGCCGAGGTGTGGCCCGTGCCGTCGTCAATCATGATGGGCATTACAGGGCATTGCCATGCGACGCTCGCGACCCCGATACCGTTGTTCGAAAGTGCTCCGACGACGCCCGCAACCGCAGTGCCATGGTTCAACGTGTCGTTGGTGTTCGAATTGTTGGCGACTACGTTCCAGCCTGGGACGACTTTCGAGGCGAGGTCCGGGTGCGTGGAATCGATGCCGGTATCGAGGATCGCCACGATGATCGACGAACTGCCAGTAGTAAGCGTCCAAGCGCTCGGGCAGTTGATGATTTTCAGGTCAGACTGCCAGTTTGCGTACCATGGGTCGTTTGGAGTCACGGTGGTCTGCGCGACTTGGAAAACGTAGTCCGGCTCCGCGAAGTCTACGTTCTTCTCGTTGCGGAATGCGACGGCCTCAGCACGGGGGTCGGCTCCGTCGGGCAGGGCGAGGATCTTGACTCCGATCCCGTCGATTGTCGACGCCCAGAATGCGCCATGCGCGTGGATCGTATGCACGGCGGCCACGTCGTTCACGCCCTCACGAAACTTGACGAGCAGGCGGCCGGGCACGAACTCGGGCTCTTGGGCCGGAGCTGTAGCGGCCAGCATCAGCACGGGGGCGACGAGTGTGGCAAGGTACTTGAGGGTGCTTAAGCAACGGCTGCGAAGGCTCATTTTCGGTTCCTCTTCCGGGCCACGCAGACGCGCGGCTGCCGAGTCGGGCTTTCCGCCTGGACCGATCACCGGGCCAGGCGACATTGCGGTTTTGTCGGCCCGCCGGCTCAGCGAGGGCGATGCCGTCAAAGGAGTCGCCCGCCACTTTCTTCGCGTGGACAGGGTATGTGCGATGTGCGGCGGCGAGCAGGGGTGAGACGCGCTCGCACGAACGCAACGTGCGCAGCTCACGCGACAGCCGTCAACCTCGCAAAACTATCAATAACGGCGGCATTAAGACACGTGTCGTTGCGCAAGTCTGCTGTCGCTCATCCTGCCCCACGTTGGACGTTCAGATCGAGCGCAATAATGGTTTCCAGCCCTCGAAGCGGTCACTCAACCGGGCGAGCCTCGGCGGCGCTTGCGGCGGCGCGCTTGCGTTCCTGCCGCAGGCAATGACTGCTTGATCTTGGGGCCAGGCATGTGTCGGCGCGCAGGCGTCGTGGTGCGTTGCCAGTCCAATTTGCAATTACAGGTGAACCCCCATCTGAACCGAAAGGCGGACTTTGATTGCTTAGCAGCGCCAAAGAGCCCGGCGACCCAACGGTACAGCCTCACAAAATATCTGAAAACTCTGATCAATTCCACAATCCCTCGCGGCGCCCACACGCTGTTCCCCTCGAATCGCGTATTTCGCCCACCGTTGGGCTCGTGCCATGGCGCGAAGCCAGCAATCCTGGCAGCATCAGCAGGTGTCCGAAAGACCGGTAAACAGCCCGGTTTCTCGAACCGTCGATGTAGTCCGGCTCCGCGAATTCGACGTTGCCTTCCTGGCGGAAGGCGGCGGCCTCGGCGCGGGGGTCGGCTATGTCGGGCAGGGAGAGCATCTTGACTCCGATCCCGTCGATGGTCGATGCCCAGAAAGCGCCGTGCGCGTGGATCGTATGCACGGCGGCCACGTCGTTCACGCCCTCACGAAACTTGACGAGCAGGCGGACGGGCACGAACTCGGGCTCTTGGGCCTGAGCGAATGCCGTAAGCGCCAGCACGGGGGCGACGATCGCCGCAAGGCGCAAGAAGAGCGCGGATACGTAGGTTCGAGTGCTCATTCGATCTGTTCCCTTGGGGCGCTGAACGTTAAGCGCGCCCACCGTTGGGCTCGTGCCACGGCGTCGTGCGCCGGCATCGTGGCAGCATCAGCAGGTGTCCGAAACACCAGAGGCGGCACCGGATATTGGGCGCAATTGGGTGAAACTCAGCAATGACAGAGACACGCGCCCTGGGAGCGTTCTGCCCGGTCATCAGTCGAAATGTGTCAGCGTCAACTCATCGTGGAGGAGCGGACACCCTTGTGCATTGAGCAGACGCAGCGTTTGGCGGCGGTTTGGTCACCCCGCGAACGAAAGGCGATGGTCAGGGCAACACATCGTCAAAACGGCCATCGGCCATCAGGCTTCGGGGACTCCGGTCTGGTATAGTCCGCTGAGGTCCCCAGTCAAAGACGCCCGGAGCGGCCCGCCATAACGCCTGCCAGCACTTGAAGCGGTTTCTCATCCTCAGCGACGGCACGGTGCTCGAGGGACAAGCCCTCGGCGCCGACGCCACCACCGTCGGCGAGGTCGTTTTCAACACCGGCATGACCGGCTATCAGGAGATCCTCACCGATCCCAGCTACGCCGGCCAGATCGTGCTCCTCACCTATCCGCTCATCGGCAACTACGGGATCAACGACGACGACTTCGAATCCGACCGCCTCCAGCCGGCCGGGCTGATCGTCAAGGAAGCCTGCGACGCGCCGAGCAACTGGCGCAGCACCCGCTCGATCGATGCCTTGATGCGCGAACGTGGCCTGACCGGAGTCCAAGGGCTCGACACCCGCTCGATCACCAAGCGAATCCGCACGGGCGGCGTGGTCATGGGGGCGGTAACCGACTCGATCGAAGAAGGACGAGCCGCACTCGCCGCAACCGCCGCCTACGATGACACCGACTTCGTGTTCAAAGTCACGACCAAAGCGCCCTACAAGTGGGGCCGCTCAGGCAAGGAGAGCGTCGAGACCCCGGACGAGCCCGACCGGCCGCGCCTAGTCATGATCGACTGCGGGCTGAAGTTCAACATCTTGCGCCGGTTCTGGGCTGCGGGCTGCCGCCCGATCGTGTTGCCCGCCACCGTCACCGCTGACGAGGTGCTTGCGTGGCAGCCGGGCGGCGTCTGCCTTTCGCCCGGGCCGGGCGACCCGGCCCGCCTGGGCAGCGTCATCCAGGCCGTCCGCGACCTGCTGGGCAAGACTCCGATCTTCGGCATTTGCCTCGGCAACCAGCTACTCTGCCATGCGGTCGGCGGGCGCACGTTCAAGCTCAAGTTCGGGCACCGGGGCTCGAATCATCCGGTCAAAGACCTCGCGAGCGGCCGCGTGACGATCACGTCCCAAAACCACGGTTACGCGGTCGACCCCGACTCGTTGCGCGGGACACGCGCCGAGGTCACCCAGCTCAATCTCAACGATGGGACCGTGGAAGGTATCCGGCTTAAGGATTGCGAGGCGATGAGCATCCAATATCACCCCGAAGCCGCACCGGGGCCGTGGGATTCGCGGCCCTACTTCACCGAATTCGTCGAGCGGCTCCGAGCCGGAACGGTGGGAGTATGAGCCGATTCGCCGTCTTCTACCGGCCTGCGCGGGCCGATTTCATCGATGGACCCACCGAGTTCGAGCAACAGAAGGTGAGTGAGCACTTCGAATACTTGAAGCAGGCTCTTGAGGCGCGACAGCTGCTCCATGCCGGCCGAACAATGACGAACGCGCCGGTTGGCGTTGGCATCTTCGAGGCGGAAAGCCCGGAAGCGGCCCAGGCCTTTATCGATAGCGACCCTGTGGTCGCAAGCGGGGTGTTCGTAGCCGAGGTGCATCCCTATCGGGTCGCCTTGATGCAGGGGGTCGAGCCTGGTTAAGAAGCTCAAGGTCCTCCTGATCGGCTCAGGCCCGATCGTCATCGGTCAGGCGGCGGAGTTCGACTATGCCGGTTCGCAGGCCTGCCGCGCTTTGCGGGAAGAGGGCTGCGAGGTCGTGCTGATCAACTCCAACCCGGCCACGATCATGACCGACCTGGAAATGTCGGACGCGCTCTACATCGAGCCTCTGACTCCCGAATTCTGCGAGCGCGTCGTCGCGCGCGAGCGCCCCGACGCGCTGCTCCCCACTCTTGGCGGGCAGACCGGCCTGAACCTCGCCACCCAGCTTGCGGAAAGCGGGGTGCTGGAGCGGTACGGGGTGCGAATGGTCGGCACTTCGCTCGACGCCATTCGCAAGGCGGAGGATCGAGAGAGCTTCCGCGCGCTCATGCAGGAAATCCATGAACCGGTGCCCGAGAGCTGGATCATTCGAAGCGAGGACGAACTGAGGGGGATTCTCCCAACCGCGCCCTATCCCTGCATCGTGCGTCCGGCCTATACGCTTGGTGGCACGGGGGGCGGCGTGGCGCGAACCCCCGAGGAATTGTTCGAGATCGGCGCGAAAGGCCTCATGCTCTCGATGCGCAGCCAGGTGCTTATCGAGCGCTCGCTGCTGGGTTGGAAGGAGATCGAGTACGAGGTGATGCGCGACCGAGCAGGCAACTGCATCACGGTTTGCAACATGGAGAACCTCGACCCGATGGGGGTGCACACGGGCGACTCGATCGTGGTCGCGCCGTCGCAGACCCTCAGCGACCTCGAATACCACATGCTGCGCACAGCGTCGCTCAAGATCATCCAGGCCCTTGGAATCGAAGGCGGCTGCAACGTGCAGCTTGCGGTGAACCCCGAGAGCTTCGACTACTACGTCATCGAGGTCAATCCGCGCGTCTCCCGCTCATCCGCCCTCGCCTCGAAAGCCACCGGCTATCCAATCGCGCGAGTGGCGGCCAAGATCGCCGTCGGCCGCACGCTCGACGAGATCGACAACCAAGTCACAGGTACGACGAAGGCTTGCTTCGAGCCCGCGCTCGACTACTGCGTGGTCAAGATTCCCAGGTGGCCGTTTGACAAGTTCGCTAGTGGCGACCGCTCGCTCTCGACCCAAATGAAGGCGACGGGCGAGGTGATGGCGATCGACCGCACGTTCGAAGCGGCGTTGCTCAAGGCGGTGCGGGGGCTCGAAGTCAAGCAGAAAGACCTTCGACATGCCCGAATCCAGTCCATCGGCGACGATGATCTGAGGCATGAGCTCCAGCACCCCACCGACGAGCGGCTTTGGGCGCTTGCCGAAGCTCTGCGCCGGGGCTGGAGCGTGCCCGAGGTGAACCGCCTTAGCCGAGTCGATCCCTGGTTCCTTCACAAGATCCGGCATCTCGTGGAAGGCGAGGACGGCGCGGCGGAGCCCAAGCGAGTGTTCAAGATGGTCGACACCTGCGCGGGGGAGTTCGAATCCCATACGCCCTACTTCTACAGCACAGCGGAGGCGGATGGCGACGGCTCGCCCGGCGGAGGGGCGAGCGGCAAGAAGACCGTGCTCGTTCTCGGGTCCGGCCCCATCCGGATCGGGCAAGGGATCGAGTTCGATTATTCGTGCGTGCACTGCGTGTGGTCGCTCAGGCGCTTGGGCTATCGGGCCGTGATCATCAATAACAACCCCGAGACCGTCTCGACCGACTTCGATACGGGTGACGGGCTGTACTTCGAGCCGGTCACGCAGGAGGACGTAATGGCGGTCGTGCGGCACGAGCGCCCGATCGGCGCGGTCGTTCAATTCGGCGGCCAGACCGCAATCAACCTCGCGCAGGGACTGCAAGCGGCTGGGGTTTCGATTCTCGGCACGTCGCCAGAGTCGATCGCCGCCGCCGAGGACCGAGGGCAGTTCGAGGCTCTGCTTGAAAGCCTAGGAATCGCGCGACCCAGGGGACGCGCAGTTCGGTGCTTGAAGGAGGCGGTCGCGACGGCCCACGAAGTGGGTTATCCGGTCGTCGTGCGGCCCAGCTTCGTTCTTGGCGGACGGGCGATGGAGATCGTTTACGACGAAGAACAACTGGGCACGTTCTATGCGCAGGCGGAAGACGCCAACCCGGGCCAGCCGGTGCTCGTGGACAAGTATTTGATGGGGGTCGAGGCCGAAGTCGACGTGATCTCGGACTGCGAAGACACCTTCGTGCCCGGGATCATGGAGCACATCGAGCGGGCGGGCGTCCACTCCGGGGACTCCATGGCGGTCTATCCCGCGATTAGCCTTTCGCCGGAGGTCCAGGCTCGTATGGTCGAGATCGCTTGTCGGATTGCGCGGGCTCTGAAGGTCAAGGGGCTGATGAACATTCAGTTCGTCGTCCAAGACGACCTCGTTTATGTCCTCGAAGTGAATCCACGTGCGAGCCGCACCGTGCCCTACCTTTCGAAGGTGACCTGCATCCCGATGGTGGATCTGGCCACCCGGTGCATGATGGGCGAAAGCCTGCGCGATATGGGCTATGGGAGCGGGTTGTGGGTGCTCAAACCTTCGCTGGAGCGGACCGAGGAGCTTGTGGCAGCTGGGCGCGGCCCAAAATCGCCACGCGAGACAACGGATCTTAGCGAACTGCGTCCGGCCTGGCGAATCCTGCCCGAGGCCGACATCGCCGGCGCCAGCCTTCCCGATCCGATCCTCTATGGGGTCAAGGCACCCGTGTTCAGCTTCCAAAAACTAACCCGGGTCGAGCCGAGCCTCGGCCCCGAGATGAAATCGACGGGGGAAATCCTCGGGATCGACCGGACCTTCGGCGCCGCCCTATACAAGGCGCTCGTCGCGAGCGGAATCCAGTTCAAGGGCGAGGGCCTCGTGATCGTTACGGTACGCGATGACGACAAGGCGGCGGCGGTCGAGATCGCTCGGGGCCTGCATCGTGCCGGACGCCGAATCGTCGCTACCGCGGGCACTTGCCGCGCCATACGCGAGGCGGGCATCCCGGCGGAGCCGGTGAAACGGATCAGCGAGGGATCGCCTAATCTGCTCGAACTCATACTTGCCGGCAAGGTGAGCCTAATGCTCAACACGCCGAGCGCGGACAAGGTGGCGGAGTTGGAGGCGGCGCGCATCCGCCGAGCCTGTATCGAGACCGGCGTGCCCTGCGTGACGAGCATCGATACTGCCACGGCCCTGCTGAAGGCGCTCGACTTCTTCCGCAGCCCGGACGAGGCACATTGTCTTAGGCTGCAGGAGTACTTCGCCGCACCGCCCGCCTAGTTGCCTGCCGCTCCGTTGAGATAAGGGCTGAAGCGCGAGGTGGGCGTGTGCGTGTACTCGGCGAGCCGGGCGATGAAGTGGCCAACCGTCTCGCCAAAGTCGCGTGCGGAGAGGGTCTCGCCCGGGCCGGAGACCAGTGGCGCCGCGCGCCCGATGCAGCCAGCCAAAATGAGCTGCTCGGCGGCTTGCCGCGCGGCCGTGCTCTTCAGGTCGATCAGCGAGCGATCGATGAGCGCGGGGCGGAACGTGACCACAAACTTGGGCCGAGCATATATGTACAATCGCTCGAACTCGAGCACGATCGGGTCCCTGCGGGCGGGCGCGGTGCTCTCCTTAAGGGCCGTCTTCGGCGCAGGCGGCAGCTTCAAGACTCGCTGCAGGGCCGATTCGACCCGGTGACACACTGCGATAACTTCGGAGGACGTCACGGGGCCGGAAAGCCCCTTGACCGCCTTGGGTGGCTTCTTGATCAATCCAGTGCCAGGCTTGGTTTGGGCTTCCTGGGCCGCTTGTCCGCCGGCGAGTATGCCAACCAGGAAGAGGGCAAAGATAGACTTCGTCATATCGTGGTCACCGCGCCGCTCATGCGGATCGCGTCGAGATGTTCGAGCGCGCGGCCCGTCCCCACAGCGACGCAGTGCATGGCGTTGTCGGCCACGCGCACCGGGATGTCGGTCTCGCTCGAGAGGAGCTGGTCGAAACCGCGCAGGAGCGCGCCACCGCCGGTCAGGGTGATGCCCCGCTCGATGACATCGCTTGCGAGCTCGGGAGGGGTGTCTTCCAGAACCGCGCAGAGCTTTTCGACGATTAGCCGAACCGGCTCGCGTAATGCCTCTCGAATCTCCTCGCTCGTGACCTCCACGCTCTTCGGCAAGCCCGCAACCATGTCCCGTCCTCGAATCTCCATGCGCAATTCTGGCTCGAGCGCGAACGCGGAGCCGATTTTGATCTTGATCTCTTCGGCGGTCGGGTCGCCGATCATCAGATTATAAGCGTTGCGGATGTGGCGAATGATCGCCTCGTCCATCTTGTTGCCCCCGATTCGCAGGCTCTGGGACAGCACGATTCCGCCCAGCGAGATCACTGCGATGTCGGTCGTGCCGCCACCTATGTCGGCTACCATGTTGCCGCCCGGGGTGCTGATGGGCAGGCCCGCCCCGATCGCGGCGGCCATGGGCTCCTCGATCGTCATCGCGAGCCCCGCGCCCGCTTCGCGGGTGGCTTGTATGACGGCGCGGCGCTCCACATTGGTGACGCCGCTCGGCACGCACACGAGCGCGGTGGGGCGAAGGGCGAGGGGAAAACGGTGCCCGCAGGTCTTCACCAATATGTATTCGAGCATCTTGAGGGTGGTCGTATAATCGGCGATCACGCCATCCTTGAGGGGGCGGATGGCGGCGATGTTGCCCGGGGTGCGCCCCAGCATCTCGCGCGCCTCGTTGCCCACGGCGAGCACCTTCTTGCTCTGAACGCTCATCGCGACAACGGTCGGCTCGTTCAACACAATGCCCTTGCCGCGCCGGTAGACGAGGATGTTTGACGTTCCGAGGTCGATGCCGATTTCTGGGACGAGTCTCAAGTTTCCGAAGCCGATTCTTCCATGCGGGGAACGGCTTCGTGGTCGGGTAGCCGCTCGATCCGCGCTCCCAGTGCGCGGAGCGAGAATTCGAGGCCCTGGTAGCCGCGATCGATGAAGTGTACGTTCCGAATGAGGGTCTGCCCATCGGCAGCAAGGGCCGCTAGGCAGAGAGCGGCTCCGGCGCGCAAATCGCTCGCCTCGACGGTGGCCGCCTGGAGCGATTCTACGCCATTGATGACGGCGGATCGCCCTTCGATGCGGATATCCGCGCCCATTCGGTTCAACTCGGGGACATGGCCGGTTCGGCTTTCGTAAATCGTCTCCTCGACAACGCTCGTGCCTTCCGCGAGCGTGAGCAAGGCGGCCATAGGCTGCTGGAGATCGGTGGAGAAGCCTGGGTAGGGCATCGTCTTGACCCGGATGCTCTTGAGGCGGCGATCGACCCGTACGCGAACCCAGTCCGGCCCTTCCTCGATCTGGGCTCCCGCCTGTTGCAGCTTGTTGGTCACGGCGGTGAGATGCTCAGGCAAAACTCCGCGCACGGTGACGTCGCCCCGCGTGATCGCTCCCGCCATCAGGTAGGTGCCCGCCTGCAGGCGATCGCTTGGAACCGCGAACGTGCAGGGCTGGAGCGACAGCACCCCGAGAACGGTGACCGTGCTCGTGCCCGCGCCTTCCACGCGGGCGCCCATGTGGTTGAGAAATTCGGCAAGGGCCACAACCTCAGGCTCTGCCGCCGCGTTTTGGATGACGGTCGGCCCCTGGGCGAGTGTGGCGGTGGCCATCAAGTGCTGGGTCGCTCCCGCGCTGGGGAAATCGAGATAGATCTCAGCACCGTGCAAACCGCTGGTCTTGGCTCGGTACACGCCGCGATCGAGGTGCACCTCGGCCCCCATGAGCGCCAGGCCCTTCAGATGAAAGTCGACCGGACGCGCGCCGATCGCGCAACCGCCGGGCACGGGCAAAGACGCCTCGCCGGTTCGGGCCAGCAGCGGCCCGAGGAGATAGAAGGAAGTGCGGATCGAGCGGCTGGTCTCATCGTCGCCGACGTGCGAGGTGAGCCCCTTGGTTTCAAATAGGACTGAGCCTTCGCGCCACTGCACGCGGACGCCACAACGCTCAAGCAGGCGCGACTTGGCGCGCGTGTCCGACACGTCGGGCACGTTATGAAGAATGGTGACCCCGTCGGCAAGCACGACCGCCGACATCAGCGCTAGAGCGATGTTCTTGCTGCCGGCGACATCCACTTCGCCGATCAGGCGGGGACCGCCCGTGATCTGAAAATAACTCATCTCAACCCTCCGTCCATGGCAGGTGTAAATGGCCTACGGTATCGAAGACGCGCGGCAAGCGGCAAGTGTACACCGAGTTTGGTTGTTCGGGCCTAGATTTTGGCGAGCGCGCGATCGAGGTCGTCGATGAGATCGCGGGCCGATTCGATGCCGACCGAGCAGCGTATCAAATTGTCGGTGATACCGATTTCGGCGCGGCGCTCGGGCGGGATCGAGGCGTGGGTCATGATCGCGGGGTGCTCGATCAGGCTTTCCACGCCCCCGAGCGATTCGGCCAAGGTAAAGAGCTTGAGATCGCTCAAAAAGCAAGGCACTTGGGGCAGCTTGGCCCTCGGAAAGAAGGAGAGCATCCCGCCGTGCCCTCGCGCCTGCCGACAGGCGAGCGCATGGCCGGGGTGCGATGCGAGGCCGGGGTAGATCACCCGCTCGATCTTGGGGTGCGCCTCGAGCCAGGCCGCCACCTGAAGCGCGTTCTCTTCGTGCCTCTTCATGCGGAGTGCCAGAGTCTTGATCCCGCGCAGGGCGAGGAAGCAGTCCATAGGCGCGGGCACGCCGCCAACCGCGTTCTGCAGGAACTTCAGACGCTCGTACAAGCCCTTGTCCGCCCACGGTATGGGTCGATCGTTGAAGATGAGGCAGCCCATGATCACGTCCGAATGGCCGTTGATGTACTTGGTCATCGAATGCATGACAAGGTGCGCGCCCAGCTTCAACGGGTTTTGAAAGTAGGGGCTGAGAAACGTGTTGTCGACCGCGCACAGCGCGCCGTGCTCGGAGGCGATGCGCGCCACCGCCTCGATGTCGATCACCTTGAGCAAGGGGTTGGTAGGCGATTCGAACCAGACCAGCCGCGTGTTGGGCTTGAGAGCGGCACGCACGCTTGCTTCGTTCATCGCGATAAAGCTCGTTTCGATCCCGCGCGGCTTGGCCACATATTCGAGCAGGCGGAACGTGCCCCCATACAGGTCGTCGCTCGCGATGACGTGGTCGCCGCTGCGCAGCAAGTTGAGCACGCAATCGGTGGCGGCGAGGCCCGAGGCGTAGACGAGCGCCCGCGACCCGCCTTCCAAGGCGGCCAGTTGAGCTTGAAGCACGGTTCGAGTGGGGTTGTCGCTGCGCGAGTAGTCGTAGCCCTTGTGCTCGCCGGGGGCGGATTGGGCGTAGGTGCTCGTCTGGTAGATCGGCGTCATCACCGCGCCGGTGAGGGGGTCGGGCTCGATGCCGGCATGGACCGCAAGGGTCTCGAAATCGGGGGGCCGCATGGCCCAGGCTACCTACTCCGTGTAGCCGAGCTGCCGTAGTTCACGCCGGTAGCCGCCCTCGCTGGGGATAAAGGCATGGCACCAGGTCATCTCGCCTCCGTAAACGTGAAGCGTCACAGTCGGCTCGCTCTCCATGTTTTCGAGTGTGTGGTAGTCGAACGGGGGGATCAGCGCGCCCGCCTCGCCCGGCCCGGCATAGATTGTCTGCTCGGGGGCGAAGGCATGCACCTCTGGCGAGGGCGACGCGCCCTGGGAATAGGAGACGACCTTGATCCGCCCCTTGTACACGCACTCGACGCACCACATGCTGGCGTGATCGTGCAGGGGCGTGCCTTGACCCGGCCCCCATACCATCGCGAGCACCGAATATCGCCCGGCGGGGTCGCGGTGGAGCAGCCTGCGCGCGTACCGATCGGGGGTCGGCGTCATATCGTGGGCATCGAGAACGCAGCGGCCGGTGCGGACGACCTCTTCCAGTACCGCCTTCACCGCCAGGCAGCGCGCCGACTTTTCCTCATGTATCATCGCCTCATCGAGCAGGGAGACGAGCTGGGCGACCTTCGAATCGGTTCTGATCGGCGTGGCCATGGCGCTTGCCTTCTATTCTATCGGGCCTTTGCCTCAAGCGGTGGCTTGGCCGGCAAAACATATTGCCCGAGCCCTTCCTCGCGCATCCAGTTCGAGTTGAGGAACTTGCTCATGTAGTTGCGGACGCCGTCGGGCAGGATCACGACGATTCGTTCGCCTCCCTTGCATTCCTTCGCGATCTCCAGTGCCGCGTATAAAGCCGATCCAGATGAACCGCCCACGAGCATGCCCTCCTCGCGAATGAGGCGAAGAGCTAGCTCGAAGGAAGGGCCGTCCTCGGTCTTCACGAATCGGTCGATCACGCTTGCGTCGAATACGTCTGGGAAAAAGTCGTAGCCGATGCCCTCGACCTTGTAGGTTTGAACCTGGTCGCCACCTCCCAACAGCGACCCAACCGGATCGACGCCCACCGTGACC
>JACOSL010000004.1 GCA_016179045.1 Fimbriimonas ginsengisoli
CTCGGAGAGCTCTCCAAGGGGGACGATGCCCTCGGACTTGGTGCCGAGATCGACGAAGAGCCGGTCCTTGTCCACCTGGATGACGGTAGCTTCCAGTCTCTCACCCCTAACGAGCCTCTTGTACGAGCCTTCCCGGGTTTCCACGCCCTCTGGGTTCTCGAGCCTCCGCATCTCCTCTTCGAAGAGATCGCCACCTTCCGCCGTGGGTGCTCTTTCCGACTTGCGGGGTGTCCTGATCGGCTCCGGCTCGGCCAAGTCAAGAGGCATAGGGTCAGCAGCGGGCTCGTGATCTCCCCCGGTCCCCGTGGATGCTGCTTGCAACGGCTCGGCGGCGGCCGGTTCCGCGTCGGTCACGGCTAGCCGGCCGGGCTCATCTACGGGTTCGGGGTCATCGACGACGGCGCGGGGCTCCTCGATCAAGGGCTCTGGCGCCGCGTGGTTTTCAACCACGGGCGCGTCGGCGGGAGGGTTGTCGGGCGATGGAATGTCCATCGTGGACGGGTCGGACGCCACGGCGGTGGCCGGCTTTTGGGCTTCGGACTCGCCCATCGGCGTCGGGGTGTCGTCGATCATCATACGGTGAAGTCGCTCGGATGCTCCGATAGGTTGCGGATATCGTACCAGAAACGCCTTGGAGTCAATGTTCACCTCGATCCTAAGGGGCAGGCTAAGCGACGCGTGTAGACTCGCGGACGTGCGAAAGGCGGTGGTGGACGTCGGTTCGAACTCGGTTCTGCTCGTCGTCGAGGAGAGGCGCGAGGGCGTCTGGCGCCCGGTCTTTGAGTCGAGCGAGGTGACCGGACTCGGCGAGGGGACGCGGGATTCTGGGATGCTCGGTGAAGAGCCGATGGCCCGAACGCTTGCCGCCTTGCGCCGAGCTTGGGTTCGAGCTTCGGCCAAAGGGGTGGCCCACCCTCAGGCGGGAGCGACGATGGCGGTGCGGATCGCGCGCAACCGCGCTGAGTTCCTTCGCCGGGCGGAGGCTCAGGGCACGCCGTTCTTGGTCTTGACCGGCGAGGAGGAGGCGCAACTCGGCTTTCTTTCCGTCGCCCTCGACCCTTGCTTCGCCCAGGCGACGAGGCTCTCGATTGTCGATGTGGGGGGCCACAGCACCGAACTAGTCACCGCCGAAGCGCGCGGGGGGGTCTGGACGACCAAGCTGAGGCGCAGCCTGCCGATCGGCACGCTCGGCCTTGTTGGTGGCGGGCTCTGCGACGATGTGCCGGGCCCAGCCTTGATTCTTAGAGCTTGCCAGGAGATCGACGACGCCATCGGGTCGGTCTATATGCCCGGCGAGGCGGGCGAGGTCGTCACCCTCGGCGCCACCGGCACCAATCTCGCCAGCATTCGCGAAGGGCTCTCTAAGTGGGAGCCGGCCAGGATTCATGGCACGAAGCTGGCGCTGGACGAGATCAGTGCCGCCGCCGGGCGTCTGTTCGGACTGACGATCGCCGAGCGTGCGCTGCTCAAGGGTATCGAGCATGGCCGGGAACGGACCCTGCTGGCTGGCGCTTTAATCTTGGAGCGCGCCCTCATCGCGATGGGGGTCGAGGGCTGCAAGGTGAGCGTTAGAGGCTGGCGCCACGCCCTCCTCGAACTTGGGCTAGGCGCGGTTCGGAAGGAGTCTTCGGCCGCGTGGGAGAAAGCTTAGGACATGCTCGCCCACCTATCTCCGAAAGAACGGCTGGGCTATGCGGTGCTTGTGGGGCTGCTTCTCTTGGCCCTCGGTTTTCTTGGATCCACCCGCCTTCGGCCTCCCGCCGCCATCGTGTTTGAGACTCCCCAACACGCGGCGGCTGAGCCGAGCGGACGGACGAGGGAGGTGGTGGTTCATGTGATCGGCTCGGTCAAGGCGCCCGGGCTCGCGCATCTCCAGGCCGAGTCCAGGGTTGAGGATGCGATCCGCGCGGCGGGCGGCGCGCTCGAGAGCGCCGACCTAGGCCGGCTCAACCTTGCCGCCAAGCTCATCGACGGGACGCAGGTGATCGTCCCCGCCAAGGGTGCGGCCACCGTATTGAGCGGGCCTTACGCCGGGGCTCAAACGGCGCCTGGCCAGCCGCAAGTCGCAGCGGCGAAGGGTGTTAAGGAAGCGCCTGCGCCGGGCTCGATCTCTTTGAATTCGGCCAGCCTTGCCGAGCTCGAGCGGCTCCCCGGCGTGGGCCCCTCGATGGCTCAGCGCATCGTCGATCGGCGTAGCGAGTCGGGGGGCTTCCGCTCGATCGACGAGCTCAGGCGCGTATCCGGCTTCGGCCCTAAGCGATTCGAAGCGGTCAAGAAGTATCTCAAGCTGTAGCGTGCTCAGGAGAAACAACGCTTCGGCGAGCGGCGATCAAGGTGCAGGGTTGAGGAGGCAGGGTGGAGGGTCGATTAGGTGTAAAGCCCTCGCTGCTCCGGTATGCCGAGACATGTGAGAGCAATGCAAGCACTCCTATCTAGGCACGTCCGGCGCTCGCCAAGCATTCTGGCCTCTTGGGTGGTGTCGCTGCTTCTTGTGGGCTGCGGATCCAAACTGCAGCCTTCGTTCAAACCAAGAATGACGCCTGATCGCGCGGTCATGTGGGGCGACCTCGTCGTCGTCCGGCCGGCAGGCTGGATCTTCACGGGCGGCAAAGATTTGCTTTGCACGTGCCGAGACGAATCGACCTTCAAAATGAAGCTCCAGCGCGTCAACTCTCGAGTGCGAACCCCTCAGCAGTTTCAAAGTTCGCAAGAGGGCATTGCGATGCGCCGTTCGAGGTTCCTTCGGCTGCGAGAAATGACGGGGCTCGACGGTCCCGTGCTGATGTATGAGATGACGGAGCCCCACACAGACCGTTGCGTGATCGTCTTTTTTGCTTTTACGGGCGGAGGAGAGGTGCGGGCGGACTTATCAGGTCCAGACCTAACCGACCTCCAGTTGCAGGTCTTCGCGGACGCGGGAAGGATCGTTGGCAGTTTGCACAAGTTCATCTTTATTCGGGACGCACCGAAGCTGCCCCCAACGGGAGCTTAAGCTTCAACCAGTTCATTCATGCCTCGGCTACACCCCGAGTGCCCAGGCTCTAACGGGCGCTCAGACCCGTGATCGCGACCCCTTCCAGGAAGTAGCGCTGCGCGAAGAAGAACACCGCGAGCACGGGCGCCATCGCCATCGTCGCGAACGCCATGAGCAACCCTGGCTCGGCCACCTTATCGCCCGCGAACAGCTGGGTGGCATAGGCGACCGTCATGTTCTCAGGCGAACTGACGTAAATCAGCGGCCCCATGAAGTTGTTCCAAGTGCCCATGAAGGTCCAGATTCCGATCACGGCCAGGGCCGCCTTCACCTGGGGCAGCATCACCCGCCAGAACGTGCGCAGATAGGAGCATCCGTCCAGCTTGGCCGCCTCCTCCAGCTCGCGCGGAACACTCAGAAAGAACTGGCGCAGCAAGAATACGTTGAAGGCCGAGCCGAAGAAGGCGCTGACCCAGAGCGGGTAGAGCGTATCGACCCAGCCGAGCCAGCGGTAAATCAGGAACGACGGCATCAGAGTGACCGCGGCGGGCAGCATCATCGTGCTCAGCAGAACAATGAACAGCGGGCGCTTATACGGGAAGCGCATTCGGGAGAAGGCGTAGGCCACGAGCGCCGAGCTAAGCAGGGTGCCGACCACGTTGAGGATGACGAGCAAAGCGGTGTTGCGCAGGTATAGCAGGCCGAAGCCGGTTTCTGCAGGGAGTTCCTCGAGCGCAAGGGGATAGTTCTCTGTCCGCAAGCCGATCCGGCGAACCGGATCGAGCACGGCTGGGCTTGCCACGAACTCCTCTCCCCTGCGGGCGTCGGGCGACAGCACGCGGACTCGCCGGTTGCCGTCCTTCATCTCCTCGACGACCGCGCCCGTGACCTCCGAACCGTCCAGGCGGGCGCGTACGACCGGTATCTGCCGGTCGATCTCGTCGGCGGCGCTCGTTTTCACGTCGATTAGGGTTCCGTGCATCGAGCCCGGCCGCTCGATCTCGAGCCGAAGGTTCCCGCCGCTCCGCTCGACGAGGTGGGCGATCACGGTGGCTCCTTCCGTTTGAACTCGAAACAAGGGAACTTCGGGGTTGCGATAGGGGACGGTGGCCTGGACACGCGGCACGAGCACGACGAGAGCCATGACGAGCCCGCTGCATGCGAGCAAGGCCAGTAAGCCTAGGCCGCCGGTCATGGACAGCGGAATCGCCCCCGAGGCGAGGCTTACCGGGTCGCCGGACAGTCGGAACCAGAGCGAGCTCGCCGCCGCGATGCCTGCCAACGAAGCCGCTTGGCGCAGAGCCCTTAGCCTGGCGCTCCGATCGGCCATTCCGAGGAACCGACCTACCAAGACGAGCGAAGCGAGGCCGGACGCCAGCGCGGCCCAGGCAGAAAACGGGAGGATTGGCCAGGCGATGGGGGCATTCCAACCGCTTTCCGCCTGTTGCGATAAGACAAACCCTAGGCCCGTCGCGCCAAGCCCCCAAACGAGGCTGACAAGCGGAGCCGAGCGCGCCGGACCGGACGGTTCGGTGATCAGTCGGGTGGCAGCCCATGCCGTCAACGCGACTCCCGCGCAACCCGCCCAATAGCCGGTCAGGCCCAGCGTCTGAATCACTCCCGTTCCTCCTCACTGCGAACCCAACCGGGCGCGAGCCGGAACTGCAGGAGGGTGAGAAGGAGGATGATGACAAACGTTATCCAGGCGATTGCGCTCGCATAGCCCATGCGAAAGTAGCCGAAGCCGTGCGAGAACAAGTAATACACAGGCGTGAGCAGCGAATCGCCAGGGCCAAAGCCGAGGCCGGTGGTGAGCACGTAGGCTCGGTCGAACTCTTGCAGCGACCCGATCACCCCCATGACCGCGCTGAAGAATATGATCGGGGTCAGTTGAGGGACGGTGATCTTCCAAAAGCTTTGTGCCGGCTTCGCCCCGTCGAGGCTGGCCGCCTCGTAAAGGCTAGTTGGAATTCCCTTCAGCCCCGCAAGCCAAAGGATCATGCCGCTGCCCGCGCCCCATAGCCCCATCGCTATCAGCGCGGGCTTGGCCCATGCCTCGGCGGAAAGCCAGCCCGGCGCCTCCAGATGCAGCCATCGGGAGATCGTTGCCGTCCAAGCCGCGTTGACCAGGCCCCGATGGGGGTCGGGAGCGAGAACCCACCACCACAGCACCGCGCTCGCCACCGCGGGGACGATCGAGGGCAGGTAGAAGCAGGTTCGATAGAAGCGCAGCCCCCGCACCCCGGCGTTGAGCAGCAGGGCCACCCCAAGGCCGGTCGCAATCCCGAGCGGCACGCCGAGCCCGCCGAGGTAGGCCACGTTGGACAGGGCCTTGAGCATATGGTCGCGATCGGAGGTGGCCAGATCGGCATAGTTGCTAAGGCCAACCCACCGCGGCGGGCTCAGCACGCTGTAGCGTGTAAAGCTGAAGGTCAGCGAGGCAAGCATCGGGCCGAGGGTGAGGGCGCCGAATCCAACCAGCCAAGGCGTGATGAAGGCATAGGCCCACCGAGCCTCCTGCCGCGCGTTTCTGCCTAGGCGCATTCGGCGCCACCGGCGGTAGAGCGACAGCTTGAAGCAGACCAGAATCGCCCCAAAGGTGACCCACGGGATCCACGGATTCATCTCCGGGTAGCGCTCGATGGTGAAGGAATCGTCCAGTTCACGCTGCACCACACGCTGTCCGGCAAGCAGGGCTTCCTTCACCCCCATCCTGTTCGAGCAAGCATTCTCGACCGCCCTCGCGTGCTCGTCCCAAAGCAGCTGCCCGGCGAAGGTGGGCGGACGCGTGCGGCTGTGGGCCATGAGGTCCATGTGCACGCGCAAGGCGTCTGCGAACTTGGGATCGGCGGGCTTAAAGAGTCGGAACGCCTTCTCGTTGGCCTCGACGTTCGCGTGCATGCGCGGGATGAAGGCGCGGCCCTGCAGCCTCTGCCACTTGGCGTTCTCTTCGTCCTGGTAAAGCCGCCCCTCGACGCTCGTAATCCACTTGATGAACTCCCAACCGTCGTCCACATGCCGGGCGCCGGTCGGGATCGCCCACGAGAACCCGCCGCTCCAGGTTACAAAGCGGTCCTTCTCTCCCGCGAACCGGCCCCGCCCGAAATATCGGTCGTCGGGAACGGGAGCGGGTGCGACCTGGAAATCCGTTCTAGGGCCGTACAGCACGATGCTTCCTAGCGTCCAGTTGCCGTCGATCTTCATCGCGACCCTGCCCGTCATGAACGCGTCCTGCTCTCCCCCTAGATCGGCGGTTTGGAACGCCTGCGCCTTTTCATATCCGCCGACGATGTCGTAGCCGTCCTTCATGAACCGCAGGGCCGCCTCGGTTTCGGGAGAATCGAGGGTGCAGCGACGCCCGTCCGCCGAGAGGAACGCGGCGTTGCTTTGGAACGCGTATAGGTAAAGCCAGCTATTGCCGAGGTTGGGGATGAAGCCCAGCCGCACCGGATTTCCGCTTGCATCGAACTTAGTCAGCGCTTTGCCGTATGCCAGAAGCTCGGACCAGGTGCGGGGCGCCCGTTCCGGGTCGAGACCCGCCTGTCGCAAGGTTGCCGCGTTCTCGCGGAACACCGCGCGGTTCCAGTACAAGGCTCTGTCATCCACCCGCAGCGGGATTGCGTAGACCTTCCCGCCATACATCGCCTCGTTCCAGGCGGCTGGGTAGTACTGCTCCGCCTTCGGAGACAGGGGGTCGCGCCGATCGCGGGCGACCAAGTCGTCGAGGCTGCGGAACGCGCCGCGGCTCGCCCAGTCCGAGACGGTGAACCGGTCTTGGTAAATCACGTCAGGGGGCACGCGGCCGACGATGCTCGTCAGGAGCTTCTGCGGGCTCATTCCGCCCGTGCCCATGCTCAGCACGCGAACGCGAAGGTTTGGGTGGGAGTGCTCGAAGGCTCTCACCGCCGCATAGAAGCCCTTTTCTTCGCCCGCGACCCCCCAGACCGTGACGACGCGGCGCGTGTAAACCTGCTTGGGCTCACTTCCGCAGCCGCCAACGAGCCACGCGCAGAGAACGAGTGGAATCAGAGCGAGCAGCCTCATCGCCTTCGTGCCATCTTACAACGGCCAAAAAACCGGGAAAGGGCCGGGAGGCTTGATGCGCCCCGGCCCTTCCGATGAGTTGTCGAATCCGTTCGTTTAGAAGCGAACTCCGACCATGGCGGTCCACGCATTGGCGTTGACGCTGTTCACGGTCGCCGTGGCCCGGTAACCGATCTCGAAGAACGTCTTGTCGCCGAAGTTCATCCCGACGAGCGCGTTGCCGCCGACCTGGTTCTTAGTGTCAGAACTGGTCGAAGCAGCGGCTGCCGACGTGGAGGGCGTGAAGACGCTGACGTTGACTCGGTACCAGCCGATGCCCAGCCCAAAGTAGGTCGAGGAACCCTTGCCCTTGGACATGCCAAAGCGCTGGACGGCCGAGAGGCTCAGGCTGTCGATGTGGTTCGAGTTGCCGGTGTGGCGACTCCAATCCAGGTCGAGGGACGTCTGGCCCGAATCGCCCGACATGCCCTTGGTCTGGAGCTGGTATCCGAGGCCAGCCGCAAAGCCGGTGTTTTGCGTGAGGTCCCGAGAGGTCTTGTCCGACAAGTACGCGACGCCGGCTCTAACGGAGAGCCCGCTCGGTTGCGCCTGATCCGCATTCGCCGCCGAGGCCAGCGAGAGGAGAACCGGCGTGGTGAGAAGTGCCTTGGTTGTTGATTTCACTTTTTTCATCCCCCATCCTAGGGTGGCGGCACTCTACCCAATCCTAGCAAGGCGGGTCAACCTTTTGCTGGGATCGGTACTAATTCCATAACACCGCGCTTGAGCAAAAGCGCGGCGTGGAATCGCACGTCGTCCTCCGCCGCGTTGCTAGCGAAGGAGGCTCCGGAGACCAGGCTTCCGAAGGACATGTCAGGCTCCGTGATCGGGTTAAGGGCGCCGAGGCGCTCGAGAAGGGCCCCAAAAATATCGGGCCGCAGCAGCGGCAAGCATTCATCGTAGAAAGTGAGCGATGCCTGCTTCCGGAGCACCTGGTTCCCGTGCTTAGTCGGCCGAACGCGCACCTCGCCGTTGAGCACGTGAGTGGCGTAAGCTCCGAAGATCGAAATGTATGGGGTCGGGAGGCCCAGCTTGTCGGCATGCGAGCGCCGCTCCGCCTTCGATTCATCGCCTTCCCGTCTGGCGAGTTCGATCATTTCATCAAAAAGCGCGAACAACCGGTCAAATACGTGCTCTAGCCGAAACCGCTCGTCGAAGATCGCCCGCGAGCGTTGCCCCATCCGCTGCCGGTCCTCTGTGCTTCGCAACAATGTCGCAAGCGATTCGCCGAGCCCTCGAGTGTCGACCCAGACGCTTTGGGCTAGGTAGAGAAACTCAGTGTGGGTCAAATTGGCGGGAGACAGCTGCCCGACCCGGTCGAGGCCCGGCACGAACCACGTGGGAACGCAAAATCCGTTGTCTCCATCTACGACCTGGTCGCGCAATCCGGCCCAGTCGGAAACGATGCAGGGAAGTCCACACGCGAGCGCCTCGGTGACGGTGGTCGCAAAAGCCTCCAGCGTGTCTCCGGGAAAAACAAAAAGATCGCTCGCCTGGAAATAACGTTCGCGCCGGTCGGGATCGACGCGCCCGCGAACGGTCACGCGATCTCCTATTCCCAGTTCGCTCGCCTCGGCAGCCAGCCGATCTAGATAGCCCGCTATGTTCTCCTCGCCCGCCAGTACGAGGCGATCTTCGGGTTGTGAAACCTCGGCGAACACGCGGAGCAGGGGCGAGAGGTCGGCTTTGTTGTTGGGCGTGAGCCGCCCGAACACGAGGGCGATCGTGGCCCCTTCCGGCAGTTCGAGTTCACGTCGGGCGGCGGTGCGCCCCGCTTCGTCCACCGGCCGGAAGCGGTCGCCGTCTATGCCATGGGGAATCACCTCGATGCGGCACTGCGCCGTAGCTCCCAAATAGCCGTCAAACGCCTTCTCGAGCGCGGCGGCATAGCTGCGGCTGGGGGCGACGATTGCGTCGTAGGAAACCGGCGGCGCCTCAGCCAGCCGCTGAAGCTTGGGCCACAGGGCGGCGTGGCCCAGGGCGTGGGCGGTGCTGACGATTGGGGTTGGTCCCTCCGCGAACCGGTCACGCAAGTAGCGGTCTCGCGGAAGGTTTTCTGGATCGACCGTGTACATCAGTCGGGCCTCGCCATCGCGCCAAATGTCGGGCATCGCGTGCATCGGATAGAAGCGGAGAATGCCGCGCCCCATGCGGTCCGCGGGCATCAAGCCTTCAGCCGACTGCCGCAACAGGCCCGGATCGGTCATCGCGTAAGGGGCGAGGAAGATTTCAAAGCCCTCGACTTCCGGCCGCCGAGCGATTTCGTGGAGTTGGGCGGAGACCACCAAGTTCGCTCCGTGTACGGCAAGGCCGCCCGCATGAATGTTGAAGAATCCCAGATGGTCGAGAACGACACTGACGATACGCGGCAAGCTATCCTCCGGGCGATCGCACGCCCACCGACTCCCGATTCTAGTCGCTTGACCGCCGCTCGCACCTCCTGTCGCTGAAAAAGACAAGAGCCCGTCCGGCCATTAGGCCGGACGGGCTCTTCGGTTGAACGATCGAGGCTAGTTCTTCTTCGCCTCGTCGTTCATCGGGAGCTTCGGGCTGCTTGCGCTCACCGGGCCGTCGATGATTCGAACGGTCAGGAAGATCGCGAGCTCAACCTTGCTCTTGGTCGTCGTCGTGCTCTTGAATAGGTGGCCGATGATCGGCAGGTCCATCAAGAACGGAAGCCCCTGCACGTCCTTGCGATCCTGATCCTGGATCAGGCCGCCGATGGCGATCGTCTCGCCATCCTTGACCGTGAGGGTGGACTGCGCGACCCGCTCCGACGTCTGGGGCAGTTGGCCGCCGTCGCCGGTTGGGACAAACTTGGTCAGGAAGCTCACCACGGGCCGGAGGTCCATGGTCACGCTGCCGTCCCCGCCCACGCGGGGCAGGACCGCCAATCGGACGCCGACTCGGACCGTATTGGTCGTGATGCTGACGCCGTTCTGGCTGGTCGTCTTCGATTCGACGTAGCGGATGGCGTCGCCAACGAATAGTTCGGTCTGCCTTCCGTCGGTCGCGATCATGTTGGGCCTTGCGATCAGCTTGCCGGAACCCGCGAGCTTGTCGAGCTGGGCGGTCACGCTTCCCTGGAAGAGCCGGTTGCCGAGGCCAACCGTAGCCGAGTTATTGGTGCTCGTGGTCGCGGCGTTGTGGAGGCCGATCATCTTCACGGCGCCGCCGGTAAAGATGCTCCAGTCGATGCCCGCGTTGATCGCGTCGTTCTTCGACATTTCCATCACCCGCATTTCGAGGGCGACCTGTCGAGGCGCCACGTCCACGAGCCTCAGATAGTCGAGCGCTTGCTTCAGGAGCTGCGGGGTGCCCTTCAGCACAAGCCGCATCGGAACCGCGCCGCTTTCGAGGGCCGTGTAGGGCTGGGCCAAACCGGCCGGGCTTCCCTGGTCGGGCGACGAGCCGCCCTGGCCGCCGCTGTTCGTCGTCGAGCTCGAAGCGCCGGTCGAGGCGCTCGGCTGAGCAACGGCGGACATGCCGGACTCACTCTTGGTGATCGCGCCTGCCCCTTGGGTTTGCACGTCTTGGCGAGTTGCGTTCGCCTGATACAGTCCTTGGTTGCCAGCGGAAGCAGGCGGGATCGTTACGTGCAGGCCAGGAATCTGAGCGGCAAGGTCGTCCTTAAGCGCCCTCGGGTCGGCGTACTTCACTTCGTACACCGTGGCCGATGTGGTGGTCAGGCTCGAGTCGTCGAGCTGGGTCAGGATTCCCAGCAGCCGGTCGACCTCGTGCTTGGGACCGTTCAGAACGAGAAGCTGCTCGCCCTGCGCGCTTGTGGTCGATGCGTACACCTCTACGTGGCCCACCGTGGTTCGGTAAGGCTGCGCGCCGAGAGTTCCCGCCCGCTCCGGCTCGACTACCGCCGCCAGTAGGTTCTTGGCCGAGTTGGACACCGTGTGGTACACGGCTCGCATGGCCACGTGCTCTTCAGGGATCGGGATCAGGAGCGAATGGCAGATCTGCGCGTCCAGCTCCTTAACCGCGGGCTCAACCTCGTTGAGCCTCGACTTTGAGCCAACGAGCACGACGTAGCTGTCCTTCTTCTGATCCGCGCTCTTGGACTCTTCTTTGACCATGGTCGCGCCTTGCGGCGTGCCGGAGGCAGCGGAAGCAACAGGTGCGCCAGGGGCTGGGGTAGCGCCTGCAGTCCCCGCGCCGGATGGCCCGCCCAGCGTTTCGGTCTTGGCGACGGTCAGCTGTTCGGAAGGAAGAATCAGATCGTAACGGCCGCCAGCGGCGTCGGGCTGGAGTGCCTTGACGATGGCAGCCTTGATCTGGCTGCCCATGCCGCTGAAGAGGGGCACGACGCGAGTCTCCGTGCTCTCGTCCGCCCTGCCCGAAATCTGCTTGATCGCATCCGGGAAGCGATCGGCGGAAGTGACGATATAGGTGTTGCCCACCTTGGCATAGCGCACGCCCGCCATCGTGGTCACGAGGTCGAGCGCCTCTTTGACGCTCACGCCATCGAGAGCGACGGTCACCGTGCCCTTGACTTCAGGCGAGGTTACGATGTTGACGCCGCCCTGGAGGGCAAGGGCCTTGAGCACCTGCACGACCTCGGTGTTGGCAAAGTCGAGGGTCACGCGGCCGGAACGAGGCGACTCGTAGCGAGCGACGTGCGACTCCGCCTTCGCCTTGCGCGCAGGCCTTGCCGCGGTGGCGCGGAGCGAGGTCGACGGGACGGGCGTGCCGTCGCCGGGGGCGACCGCGATCCGCCCGCCGATGCTGGCGAATTCGACGGGGGTCTCGCTCGTCTTCACGTCGGCGATGGAGGCCTTGGCGGTGGCTTCCGACAGCTTGGTCGTCGGCTCCGGCGCCGTTGTCGTCGCTTGGGCGGTCCTCGTAGCGGTTGCTGGCGAGCTCGTTTTCTCGGAGTAAACAAGCGGCGGAACCGTCGTCGGGAAGCTGGAATCGGCGGTAAAGGCGTCATGAGACACGTTTACGCACAGCCTCCAGCCGTCGGACGTCTTGGCGATCCATGGCTCCTGAGCGGCCGTGCATCGCACGAGCACCCTCACCTTCGGGGGAGACGAGCTATACCAGCCGTAGCTGTAGCTTGCGACCCCGCCGTGGTTGACGGTGCCCTTCGAGGGATGGCCGGCTAGCTTCGCATCGAATTCGAGAATGGTGAAGCGATGGCCGTAGGCATGAAACACCTTCGGTTGCTTGAGGCCGCTTCCATTAATTTGGATCTCGACGCCGAGGCCGACCGAATGCGCCTGGACGCCGGTTAGCGTGCCTTGCGCAAGGGCGGCGGACGCAGCGCCGACGAAGGCGCTTGCGCTGATCCAACGACTGAGTCTAGTTAGCACGAGTGTTTCCCCCTGAAGAGAGTTTGAGGATTTGCCCTCGGAAGTTGACGGTTGCCCGCCCCTTCTCGAGGCCGACTAGGCGGCTGTCGCCGTCGATGGCGGCGCCCAGCTGCACAAGCCGCTGACTGCCTTGGCCGTCGACGAAGACCGCCGCGGAGCGGTCGCCAAGAATGACGCCCGCAAGCTGGTAACCGAAACCGCCCATGTTGGGCAGTCCGGCGATGGCGCCCGCAGGAGGCAGGCTGCCCGACTTATCGATACGAAAAGGTGGAATCTGGTCAAGCACGTTCCGCCTGAACGAAGGCGGCTGGGGCGTCGGCGCTGGGGTGAGCGGAGTCGCTCCCGGAAGAGGCGGCAAAGTGCCCGGATGGAACGGGTCACGCTCTTGCAGGTCCTGTGCGAACAGAGGGTTCTTGGCCGCGGGCTTGTCGCCCGTGTCGGCGGCGGCTGTCGCCTTGACCTTGGGCGAGACAGGAGCCGGCTGACCGGATGAGCGCACGAACTGGAAGGCGCCTACGCCAAGCAAGAACGCGAAGAGAATGGCAATTACGGCAATCTTCTTCTTGTCATCCATTGGTGCTGGCTCCTTTGGGGGCGTCTTCGGCCGGGAAGAGGAACGCGCGAAGCTGCACGGAGACATCAAGCAGGTCGCTCGGGTTGTTCGGGTCGACCTTCGGGGTCATGGTGACCATTCGCGCGGCCACAATCTTGGGGAAGCTGTTCAAGGCGGTGACGAACTTTCTCACCGCGTCGTAATTGCCGCGGCCCTTGACCTCGATCTCCATTTCCTCGTATGGCTTGCGCTTAGGCTTTGGCGCGTCGGCGCTGGTCTTTTGCGGTGGTGGCTTGGGTAGCGGTCGAACGCCCAGCACCATGATGCCGCTATCGCGGCCGGTCTTCTCGAGCTCGGCGAGCATGGTCGGGACGTAAGCAAACGTCGGAACTCCTTCCTCAAGGTGATTGAGTCGCAGCTGAACGTCTGCTACGTGCTTCGTTGCGCTCTCTAACTCTTGGCGGAGCGACGACTCCGTACGATCCTTCTTGCGAAGGTCTGCCACTCCGACGCGGGCGGACTCGAGAGCGCCGTACTGGAAATACAGCGCGCCAGAACCCGCTACCAGCATTGCGGCCGCCATCGTCATGAAAACGCGTGGGTTTGGACCCTGCTTCACGATTTCGTCTCCTTCGGCACCTCGGCGGGGTCCGCGGAGTCCGCCAAGTTGGTATTGATCTCGAATTCGATGCCTCGTCCCTGGTTGATGATCTTCTCCTGCGTGAATTTTAGGTTCACGTCCAGCAGATCTGGGAGGTTCTGCAGCCGCAGAATGAACTCACCGACGGGCTCCTGGGCGGGGGCGATGCCACCGAAGGTGATGTTCACAGGCTTGGTTGGATCCGGAGCGACCGATCGAACTGTCGTGAGCCAGGCTTCCGCCGGCGTCTGGTGAGCTAGGTGATTGAGCACGCGGTCCCAGCGAGCCGTGATCGCCTGCGCATCCTCGAGGGTCTTCACCTTTGGGCTAACTGAGTCGAACGCAGCGTTTTGCTGCTCGATCTGCCTCACGATCGGCTCCGTGCGCTCGATGTGCGATTTGAGGCGGACCGCTTCGATTTGCGCGACCTCGGATTCGACGAAGAGGGTGAGGAACCCAAGCGTGCTGGCAGTGCCAAGCACGGCGAAGGCGAGAAAGAACGTTCGCGCCTTTCGCTCGCGATTCTGGACCGCCAGCCTCTGCTCTTGGATGAGATTGATGTAGGGCATGGTGTTGTCCTTATGCAGCCTTGGCGAATGTTCGCAGAGCGAGCCCGCTGGCTACGGCAAGGCCGGAGCAAGGCGTGTCGGCATCAAGGCCGCTCGTGAAGCGCGGGTTGTCCAGAACTTCCTGGGCCACCGTCTTGATCCCGAGCTTATGTTCCATGTAACTCGAGAGCCCGACCAGCTGCGAACCGCCGCCCGACAGGATCGTCAGGCTCACCTGTCGTTCTGGCGTCGCTTCCGCAAGCTGCGACTGGTAATAGTTGAGCGATCGGCGCACCTCGCGGACGAGGTCGTCTAGGTGTGGCTGAATGACGCGCAACGGCGGGTTCTCTTTGGGCTTTTCCGCGTCGAGCAAATCTCCGGCGTCGAGTTGGGCCTTCCCAGACTCGGCTTGCTCGCGGGTCAGCTTAAAGTAGTTGGTGAGGGCCTCGGTCAGCATATTGCCGCCGTTCGGGATCGAACGGGTCATTGCGAAGGAGCCCTGCTGCACGACGCTGAGACCGCTCATCGAGGAACCCACGTCGATCAGGGCCACGGTCCCGCCGCTCCAGTCCCGCTCGTCGTTGGATTCGACCAGAGCGCGGTGGATGGCGAAGGCCTCCACATCCACGCCTTCGATCTCAAGTCCGGCTGCTTCGCAAGCTGCAATCCGGCTTTCGACCAGGTCTTTTGGAGCCGCGACGATTACGACGTCCATGGATGTTTCGTCTGCCGGGCCAAGGATTTCAAAGTCGATATAGCTCTCTTCGACGCTGCTCGGCACATACCGGCTCGCCTCGAACTTGATCGATTTGCGCAGCGTCGATTCCGCCATCTTGGGGATTCGAACGTTGCGAACCACGACCGAGCCGCCTGCGACCGCGATGTGCGCCGAAGTCGCGGTGAAATGCCCGAGCTTCAGGAGTTCCTTGATCGCGGCGACGAGGGCCTGCGGTTCGACCACCACGCCGTCGCGGATGCTGTCGGGTGGGGTCGGATATGCCGCCGCCTTGGCAATCTGCCAGCCGGTGTGGGTCCGCTCAAGCTGGACCGCCTTCAGCATGTGATGGCCAAGATCAAGACCGATGTAGGACTTCTTCGCGAACAGTCCCATGGGCTAGCTCGCCTCCTTGCGTGATGCCTGGGTGTTCATCCACTCATCCAGTCCGTTCCTTGAGAAACGCCACTTTCCATCTACGAGAAAAGCGGGGATATCCCCGGCTCGGGCCATCTCCTCGAGAACGTGGGCGTGCAGCCGCAAATGGTTGGCCGCCTCGCGGAGGGTGAACACGGTGTGTTGATTGGCGATGACCGCCCGAAACAGATTGCTGAGCTGCTCGGGGGTCAGAAACATTTCAAAGCGAACCGGAGTGCCCGGTTGCGACTGTTGATCCGGGATGTCGAAGGGATCGATCGGGGTGTCCGGGAGGCTCCTTTCGGGCCTTGCGGCGGCCATTGCCGACTGCGTGGGCTCATCGATCGGATTGGGGGGGCCGACCTCGGGATCGAAGTTGTAGTGAAACTCCGCATCCTCTGGGTCTTGCCCGTGGGCCATCTGGTTGGCCTTCCGGAGAGCGTCGGCGAAGTTCATGCCGCCACCCGCTCGCCAGTAAATTCGGCGATCACTCCGTGGACGAGGAACGCGTCGAGCGTTTGGACTCTTTGCCCCATCGACACGAGCATCGCGTTGTCCGCGATCTGGCTCGATAGTCTTGGCGTCCCGTTGCTGAACTTTTGAATTTCAAAAACGGCGTCAGGTGTGAAGGGGCTGTGCTCGCCCGTGAAGCCGGCGACCCTCAAGCGGTGCAGGAGCATCTCGCCAGTTTCGGTTACGTCTAGGGGTCTGAGTGTTTGTCTTATAGCTAGGCGCTGTTCGAGCGCGGGCACCCTAGCCAGCTTGGGTCGAAGTTCGTTCTGCCCGAGCAGAACCAGGGAGATCAGGAACTGATCGTTCATCTGGCAGTTGAGCAACAGGCGAAGCTCTTCCAGCGTGTTCGCCGACCGAATGAGGTGAGCCTCGTCGATCATGAGCACGATCCGTTGACCTCGCTCATAGCACTCGAGGAGTAGGTCGTGGAGATCGGACACGAGCACCTGGCGGTTGCGTGAGGCGGTGGGTGCGTCGAGCTGATCGAGGATCTCTTGCAAAATTTGAACCGGGGTCAGGATCGGATTGACGATCAGAACAACCCGAAACTTGAGCGGGTCCAGAAGATCAAGCAGTTTTCGACTGACCGTCGTCTTGCCCAGGCCGATGTCTCCTATGAGCACGGCGGCGCCTTTGTTGCGCGTGACGGCGTAGTGCAGCATCATCAGCGCATCTTCGTGCGACCGGCTCATGTAAAGGAATCGAGGGTCGGGCGTTAGGCTGAAGGGCGGTTCGGTCAAACCCCAGAAGGACTCATACATATGGCAGGCTCCGCGTTCGCATCCTAGTAGAGTTCTCGGGTTGGTGCGCTAGAAAACTCAGATGTTGTTCCGCTGTATCGTCTTCCATATGCGCGAGGTTTACTGCCGTCAATGGTACGAGTCGCGTTAACTGGCGGGATTGCGGAAGGGAAGTCCACCGTGCTCGGCTACTTGGGCTCAATGGGCTACAAAATCGCCTCAGCCGACCTCCTGGCCTGCGAGGTCTATGACCTTGAAGAAGTGCAGGCCGAGCTTGCCGGGCTCAGTGGTCTTCCTCGGCCCGTTGACCGCCTGGCGCTTCGCGAGGCCATGGAGGGCGACCCAGGGCTCAGGCGATCCGTTAACCGCCTTATGCATCCGCGTATAGTGGAACGCCTGGCCGCCTCGGACGCGGAGTACACGGAAGTTCCGTTGCTCGTGGAGGTCTGCCTGTTTGGCGCGTTCGACGAGATTTGGGTGGTGACGTGCGGGGAAGACGAGCAACTCAGGCGCCTCTCCGAGCGCTTCGGCCCGGACGAGGCTCCGCGCATGTTGAAGGTCCAGTTGCCGACTACGGCAAAATTGCCTTTTGCTGACGAAGTCATCCGAACCAACGCGCCCGAGCAGCACGTCCTCAACAACGTCAGAAAGTGCGCCGATCGCGGTTAGCCGACGCCTTGAAAGGCTTCGTGCTATACTCCGCTCGGCCTCGGGCGAAGCTAACGCCTGCGGTTTGGGGGTGCGGGGAGGAGATCGTCGCACGGAAGACCGGCGGCGCAAACGGCGCCGGTGTTCGCGGCTCGGTCTCAAATCCGCTGCAGCAAATGGAACTAGGAGGACTCGTCAGAGTGAGGCGGTTCATCACATCGAGGCTTGGGAGGCTGATCAGCCACCTACTGGTATTCACCCTTGTTTGGCCCAGCTTGACGCTGGTCGCCGTGACTCGTGCGGAAGCGCAGATCGCGGTCAAGCCCACTTGGGTGGTCGTAGATTTCATCAATCGGGCGCCGCAAGGCGGAGACCAATTCGGCCAGTTTGCCGCCGAGGCCATGGCGAGCGAACTCTCCAAAACGCTCCAGTACGACGTGGTCCCCATGGAGACCACGAGACGGACTACAGAGCAACTCGGCCTCGTCATGCCGATCACCAGTCAGACGAGTTTGCTTCGGCTCGCTCAAGAACGGAACGCGTCCTCGATCGTCACCGGCGACATCGTTAACTACCGGGTCGTCGTAAATGGCTCGTCCAAGCATGCTGACGTGCTCGTCCGCACGCTGGTGCGAGATGTGGCTTCTGGCCTGGCGGTGAACGGCGCCGCACTGATGGCACAATCGACCGACCGGTCGGTCGATGCGCAAGATGAGGCGATCATCCGGGAAGCGCTGACGGCTGCCGCCAACCAAGCGGTTCGTGCCATCGAGTCCCAAACTCTGCCCCATGCAACGATCCTCAATACATATGGCGACAGCGCCCTGATCAACCAAGGCGCCCGAACCGGCTTCTACGAGGGCCAGCGGGTCATCATCCTCAGGGGCCGAGAACAAGTAGCGACTGCCCGCGTACACGATGTCGAGTCCGACAGTGCCTATGTCAAGCTAGAGCGATCTCTGAAAGGCATTCAGCCAGGCGACCGCGTGCGTGCGATCTATAACGTTCCCGAACTGGATTCGAAGTTCCCGTCGACTGGCACTTCGCCGCGCACGAAGAGGAGCACGGAACGCGGCAGCAACGCCGGCTTCATCCAGACTCTGCTCTTGTTTGGCGTCCTGGGAGTATTGCTTGGGAGCGGTCGTGCGGATAGCACCAATCAGGTTCAGGATGTCCGGGCCGAACCGGGCCTATTTACGGGCACTCAGCCAGACGCGATCGGGGGTTCACCCGGAGTCAAGATTTCTTTCAAGCCGGATCTCTTCCTGCGCGGCACTAGGCAGCGCTTCCAGTATCAGATTTATCGGGTCAACGCCCCGTCCGGACCCGCAGTTTCAGCTACAGGAAGCGAGTCGAGCGCGATCGATTTCGTAAGCTTCGCAGCGTCTGGTAACTACTACGACTTTCAGGGAGTGGTGGGCGGAACGACGTGCACACAGTTGCCAGCTGTGGGCGGCTTCACCGCGGGTCCTGCCGTGTTCGGCCAGCCGAACCAATACCAGGTGGAACTGATCTACCGGTTGAGCAGCCTGGATCTGCCGAATCCGGGCGGCACGGTGACAGACTGTTTCTTTGCGACCGAGAAGACCAACGCGTCCGGCTTGGCAACGCCGCTCGACCGGCTCACGCTAACCAGCCCGAATGACGGGGATGTGATCTCCGCTCCCCTGATCTTCACCTTTGTTCAAGCCACGCCCCCCGTGCCCGTCGTGTTCGACTTTGCCGTCGAACTCTCGTCCGACTCAACGTTCCCGGCGGGCAAGACCGTTGCTTTGGGAAGACTGACCCGGCCCGGGGGTGGCACCTACAGCAGTCCATTGATCGACACACAAAGCCCAGCGTTGCCTTCCAATATCCGCAACGCCTCCGAAGTCTGGTGGCGGGTCGGGGTGCGCAACCACAACGACAGTCCAGGACCTGTGCCGGACGCAATCGGCGAGCGCTACATCTTCAGCGCTCCGCGCCGGTTTACGCGGCCGCCTTTGCCCCCGGGAGGGCCCTAGGTCAAGGTGCTGCCAGGTACAAAGTTGCGCCTGCGGGTTGAGCGAGTGTGGAGCAAATAATGAGGTTTGGTTATTCCGGAGCTTTCCGTCTTGCGTCGCGTGGGCTAGCCCTGTCGGCCACCATTGCCCTAGCTGGTCCGGTCATGGCTCAAGTTAATTGGCTTATCTGTATCGATCCGGGGAACGCCGGGGCCTTCTCCAAACCATTCATAACCGCCGATTTACGTACCGATATGTTCGGGGCGTCGATCGGAGTAGTAGGTTCGGTCACGTTCGGGCCACTTTCGAACCCCCCGTGCTTTCTCGACGCCAATGGCGTCCCCACGTCGGTCACCGCAAATGTTGCCAGCCGAATGGCCTTCTTTGGTGGCACGGTCGGGTCCGTCCAGACCGATTTGGACGACGGAATGCCCTTTAACTTCGGCTCGCCGATTCCCGGGGGCAGCTGGGGCTACACGATGCTGCGCGTGGACGGAGCGTTGCGCCTGCCTGCAGACACCGCGATCGCCGGTTACTTTTCGGGCCTAAGCGATCGCTACTGGTTTCTTGACTTCGCGAGCGCCCCAATTGAGACGATTCTGTTTTACGAGGTTATTGGCGATGCCGCCCGACTCGAGTGGCGGCTGACAAATATCGACACCGCCCCCCATACGATTGGGCTTTGGTCTGGCCTGTGGCTGGCCATGATTAACGAGGCGGGCAACGTCTCCGGGTTTAACTGGACGAATCCGGCTACGACTCTAATACCGGGGCTCCAAAGTCGCAACGGCTTCGTGTACTCGCCTGGCATCTCGCCGCCGCTTACGGAGAGGAGGTTCTTTAGGATTACCGACGGGAGCAACTACCCGCAAGCCGGGCAATTCCTCTTTAGTCAGAGCTTCCCCTACGGCCTGAAAATCGAGAACGGCCCCCTCGACCCCCAGGTCTACGACGTTCAGAACCATGTCGCTCATGTGGTGGCGGATACGCAAGCCGACGAGTTAGTGGTCGGAAACGCTTCATATCTTCTCGCCAGCCCCGATCGCGGCGCTACATTCCCCGACGTCACCTTTATCAATCCGTTCGACCCCACTTCAACGTCGAGTGACATTGCATTTCGCACGGAGCCCGGCTACATCCAGAAGTATCCAGACGCGTTGCTTGCGGCCGGCCAGACTCGGACGATCCTCCAATACTTCCACTCGGTTTGGAGCAATGCCAACTACCGGCAGCCTTACGCGGTTGTAGTTGATGCGCCCCGTTTGATCACCTACGATCCCAACAACAGCGCGAACAACTTTGTCAGCCCGAACCCGTCGAGATTCAAGGTTATGCTCGACAATATCCAGGGCTTCGCCCAGATTCAGGGCGGACAGGATGCGTTTATTGACATGACCGCGGTAAAGGTCACCGTCAAGTTCCCCAAAGATTCGGGGCTCACTTTCGCGTCTGGTCAGGGGGCCGTGGAAGTGATGGAACCGTTCCCAGATGCTTCCGGAAAAATCCAGTTGGTTGAGAAGGCAATCAAGACGATCGATCGCATTCCAGGGCAGCGATTCGATTCAGTCGAATTCTCGGTGGTGTCCGACGGTCTTCAAAATGGATCGCTTCCCTACACGGTGGCGACTGAGTCGACGCCGGGAGGGACCCGCTTCCTGACGGGCACGATTCTCGCCACGACAACGCCTAGGCTGATTCTTCGGAACGACTCGAACCTCGTCTCGATCCCATGGACATTCGCTGATTCGTCCTGGACCTCGATCCTCGGTCTGCCCTCAACCGCCTTTACCGCATATACGTGGGATCCGGTGCAGCAGGGCTATGTTGTATCGCCGTCGGCAGAGCGCGGCAGAGCCGCGTGGATTCTGACAAACACCGACTACGGCTCTTGGCCGCTGAATCCCAGCGCGCTCATTCCCAGCGACATCGACGAAGGATTTCACCAAATCGAGGTCAAAGCAGGGTGGAACCTGATCGGCAATCCTTACCCGTATCCTATACAATTGGCCGAGCTAACCGGAGCTTCGTCCGCCAACCAGTTGCAAAGCTTCACCTTCGAAAAGTTGGTCAAGCAGGGCCTCATGAACGGTTCCGCAGCCTTTTGGGACAATGACGTCCAGGCCTATCGATTCGTCAGCAATGGCAACGGTCTGCTGTTGCCCAATAAGGGCTACTGGCTGTTCGTCGTCTCCAACGATACGTTTACTCTGAAATACCCCGCTGTGTTTCTCCCGGGAGTCCAAAATGTCTCCCGCGCAGTCGACGACTGGGGCTCGAACAACAAATGGCGGCTCCAGCTTGTCGCCCACTCCAAGAAGACGCTGGACGACCAGAACTTCGTTGGCGCCGTGCCGACTGCTACCGACGCCCTAACAAACCGCGCGTACAAGCCGCCGATGGCGCCTAGACAGACCGTGGATCTGTCCATTCTGGAAACCATCTCCGGCAGGCCGTCGCGGCTAGCACAGAGCTACACGCCGCAGGTCGGCCAGCACGAGTGGGTAGTCGAGGTGCGGTCCACGGAAGCGGGCACGGTAACGGTGACTTGGCCCAATCTGACGTCCCTGTCTACCAATCGGCGGTTCCGCCTTGTCGACCCCGCTACAGGAGCGAGTCGGGACATGCGGCAGGTTTCGGGCTACAGCTTCGATGCCCCGGCAAATTCGACGCGGCAGCTCCGAGTCCAAACCGAGCCTTCGGCCGCACGCTCGGCCGTAATCGGCAACGTCGTGGTTAGCCGCCCAACCCGCGGGCCGGGGGCGACGGTTTCGATTACCTACTCCCTGTCGGGCGATGCGACTACATCGGTGCGCGTTCTCTCGAATTCGGGCCGCGAAATCTACACCGTGACGCGAGGCCGTGCCGACCGCGCGGGCGAGAACACCGTGACGTGGTCTTTGCGCGACAACGCAAACCGCGCGGTGGCGCCCGGCGTGTATCGCGTGGAAATCCTCGCCGAGACGGTGCTGGGGGATCGCGTTCGAAAGGTGGTGCCCGTCACCGTCATCCGCTAGCGGTCATAGGAGCACATGCGAGCCGCTCGATCCGCATGCTTTGTCGCTCTAGCCGCGCTGGGGGGCCTTGGCGCGGCCCAGACCGCCGCGATCCGCGTGACCGCTTTTCCCCAGGTGAGCGTCGCCGACGCTAGAAGCACGGTCACCATCAGCGCCGAGGTTCGCGACGGTTCAGGTCGCCTTGCTCTTGATGGCACCCAAGTGCTTTTTAGCACCACCCTTGGCTCCTTCCGCGAACCGATCACGACGACGTACAACGGAGTAGCGCGGGCCGTTCTTGTCGCGGGTGGGCTGCCGGGCACCGCGCGCATCACCGCGACCGCGCCGGGCCTGAACGCGGAATCGATCACGGATTTCGAATTCCTCAGCGATCGTGGCCTGCTCGCGAGCGCGAACGAATACGTCGAGGTGGTGGCGCCGACCTATCTTGCGATGAGCCTAGACCAGAAGATTCTCGGCGCGACGGGGCCGAAGCATGGCGCACATCTGCGATATCGCGAGGTTCAGCTAGAGGCGGACGATCTTCAGTTCGACATCCAGGCCATGGAGGTGCGCGCGCGGCGCGCGCACCTGAAAATGGGAAAAGTCGACCAAGCGTTCGACGATCTCTATCTCAAGCTGAATTTACGCAAAGGCGTTGGAACCGGTGCTTATCAGGCGCCCGTTATAACCGGGGTCATCCCGCAGGGCAGGTGGTTTAGCGTCGTGACCGAGTCGCGCGCCCGGTATGGCCTGGTCGAAATTCGCCCTGGTGGCCTCAGCCCTAGCCGGAAGCCGGCGACCCCGAGCGATTTCGAGTTCGTCGATTACTCGCGATCGGCGACCATGATCTCGGCGAAGAAGGCGGTCGTTTTCCCCCGGCGCGAGGTGCAGTTCCACAAAGCCGAGGTGGTGGCAGACGGCGCCAAGGTCATGCGCTTTGCGCTATTCCAAGTAAGCCTGACCGGCCCGACTCCGATCCTGACCGAGCAGATCATATCGGTCAACGACAGCCACCTCGCCGTGAACTACCCGCACTACCTATCCCTCAAGCCGGGCCTCACCAGCCTGATGCGGTTTCGAACTGGAGAGAACATCGGGCGTGGGATGGGCGCAAGCGGCGGATCGTTCCTCGACTATGAGGTCGCCTGGAACAGGGGCGACCGGTCGGAAGGCGGGTTCACGTTCAGCGGCCTCAATCGATCCGATTCGAACCTCAGCCTGCGCCACTACCTGCGAATGGACGATCGCACGACCCTTTCCGCCCAGCTCGAATCACCCGCCGAGCGGAGCATTTTCGGCTCCCTCAACGTCAACCGCCAATTCGCGGGCTACCAGGTGGGTCTTAGCGGCATCAGCACCCGTTCGCTTCGCGGTGTGCCCTATGCCAACCAGCAGCTCAACCTGACTGCCGAGACAGACCCGATCAAAGCGGGCCGCCTGCCCGTGCAACTCTACTATGGGCTGACTGCGAGTTCCAACTCGCTGCAGAGCCAATTCCTCGATCGCTCGCAAAGCGCGATCGGGGCGCGGCTTCGCTCGCAATTGCTCCCAAGGCAGCTCGACCGCGTTACCCGCCTCAACGCATCTTGCACCGTTAGCGAGCTCGCCGGCCACAACAGCCCGCGAGGGCTTTCGATGCAGGGCACCACCTCGGTCAATCGCCGCCTGGGCGGTGGCGCCGGCATCGCCGCCATCTACGACTATCTCAACGATCCGATCTCAAGCCCCCTCACCGGGCACCATCGCCTCACCTTGCAATCCAGCTATGAGGCAAAGCGCTCGTCGGTGAGCCTAATGGCCAATCGCAGCCTCGATGCGGACCGGTCGGGCTACCAGGCCGACCTGGGCTACCGCGTCAGCGGCCTTTGGCGTCTTCGGTTCAGCCAGAGCTACGACCGCTACCTCGGCAGCGGTTTTCTTGATTCCAGCGCGCTGCTTAGCTATAGGCTCGGCGGGCGCGACATTGGCCTATCGTGGTCGCGCCGAGATCGCCGCCTCGGCTTCCAACTCCTCGGCACGTCGTTCAACTAGCGGCATCGCTTTTGCGTGGCTTTGCAGTGGCTTTGCAGTGGCGGGATGGCGACAAGAGACAAGCGACGAGCGACCTCCCGTCACTCATTCTCGTGGCCAATCGTTCCTGCCTCGCTATGGCCCTGTGCCTCCGAAAACTCTTCCCGTTGCTGTGCAGGGGGAAGGGGGTCGATGGCTTGCCGAGACCGGAGGGGGGTGCGATCGGTGTCGCTCATGCCACGAGGTCCGCGTTGAAGTGCAGCCCAACGTTTTCCTTGCGCGCAAGAGCCCCCTCCACCACGTAGCGAGCCGCCTCGAGCAAATTGCGCGTCTCCAGGGGATGGGTGGAAAACGCCGCCTCCGGCAATCCATCCGTCTGCCCCACTAGGCGCTCGATCTCCTCCTTGGCGTGGTTTAGGCCCGCGAAGGTGCGCACGATGCCCGCGTCCGCGGTCATCTCCCGCCCGAGTGCGCGCCGGATCAGCACCGATTCCGCCTCGTTGAACGCTCGCGCTTTGGTGGCGGGGGTCAAATCCCCACCAGCGCCGTCCGGCTCGTCGCGGCCGGCCGAGGCCGCCGCCGATGCGAACACGAGCGCCTCCAGAAGGCTGTTGCTGGCCAGCCGGTTCGCCCCGTGCACGCCGGTCGATGCCACCTCGCCCGCCGCGTAAAGCCCGGTCACCGTGCTCCGGCCCCTCAGATCTGTCGCCACTCCGCCGCACGAGTAGTGCTGGGCTGGCACTACCGGAATCCAATCCCGCTCCATCAGGATGCCGATCGAGGCGAGCTTGTCGTAGATGGTGGGGAATTCGCGCCGCAAGTCTTGTGCGAGCAAATGCGTGGCGTCGAGGTACACGCACCAAGTGCCCAGCCGCTTCATCTCGCGGTCGATCGAGCGCGCGACCACATCGCGCGGGGCCAGCTCCAGCCGCGCGTCGTAGTCGTACATAAACCGCCTGCCAAGGTGATTGCGCAGGGTGCCGCCCGCGCCGCGCACCGCTTCCGAGATCAGGAAACTGCGCATCTGGGGGTGATACAGCGTGGTGGGGTGGAATTGCATGAACTCCATCCCCGCGATGCCCGCATGTGCAGCCGAGGCGAGCGCGATGCCATCGCCGGTCGCGACCGGCGGATTGGTCGTATGCTGATACATGCGCCCGCAGCCGCCGGTGGCGAGCATTACCGCCCGCCCCACGAAACGCCGCGGGCCCAGGCCCTCGACCTTCGCCTCCACCCCCGCGCAGCGGCCACCCGCCATGAGCAGGCTGGTCGCGAACGAGTGCTCATAGACGGTGATTTGCTTGTTCGCTCGAACAGCGGCTACCACCGCCCGTTCGATTTCCGATCCGGTGCGGTCGGCGGTGTGGACGATTCGGTGGCGGCTGTGCCCGCCTTCCAATCCGAGGGCGAGGTCGCCGCCTAGTTCAAGGTCGAACTTCGCGCCCAGCGAGCGCAGCCATTCGATCGCGGCGGGCGCCTCTCGCACCAGATGGCGCACCGCCTTGGGGTTGCAGAGACCCGCACCCGCCTTGAGGGTGTCTTCCTCGTGCAGCTTCCAAGAGTCGGCCTCCCCCACCGCCGCCGCGATGCCCCCTTGCGCGTAGCTGGTGTTGGATTCGAACACCTCCGCCTTGGTGAGCACGCATACCTTTCCGTGCTCGCTCGCCCGTAGGGCGTAGGTCAGCCCGGCCAGGCCGCTGCCGACCGCGATGAAGTCGAACCGCTCGATGGGAACCGCCACGCGCCTCTAGGTTACGCTACGGGCCCGGGTGGCATGGGCCTCAGCCCGTGTCAAGGAGATCCTGTCGCCGGCTTCGATGACGCCCCTGCATCCCACCCAGGGGACGCCAAGGATGGCGTCCCTAAAGAGAAACGGTGAGCGAACCCCGGGACGGGGTGAGCGACCCAGAGAAAATAATCCCACCCCTGCCGGCATCGGCGGGGGTCGGTGAGGCGGCTCGTCCGCCGAAGCGTAGCGAACACGGAAGTCGAACCGGAGTGTGGGTACTCCGCCGTAAGGCAGGGGGCTTGCCGGGGTCGGAAGGATGATGATGCCTCGACGCTCGCGACCGCCCGCCTCCACCCTGTCCGCCCCGATGGGAATCGGCACGAACTGCCCTCCCCCGCACCGCAGGGAAGGGTTCCCGGACTCGCCGTGATCGATAGGGTTGCCTAGTGCCCGCCGGATAGTCGGTGGCAACCAGGGGGACGCCAAGGATGGCGTCCCGAGAAGTAACGGCGAGCGAACCCCGGGACGGGGTGAGCGACCCAGAGAAAATAATCCCACCCCTGCCGGCATCGGCGGGCGGCGGTGAGCGTAGCGAACTGGGGGGTGGTACTCCGCCGCAAGGCGGAGAAATCCGCTCCCCAGGCGACGAGCAAACAAACGACCGACATGTCGCGCCATCGCGGCCACAATACGCCATGCCCGTCCCCGAGCTGTTTGAAATCGTTCTGCGCGTGAAAGACGTGGCCGTCTCTGCCGCCTTCTACCGAGAGGCGGTCGGGCTCACGCCGCGCTGGGAGCCCACCGAGGACTGGGCCGGGTTCTGGTGCGGCGACCCCGCCTCGAAGAAGTGGCTGGGCCTCAATAAGCGGGACCTGCTCTTCGAGGAGCATTCGCCCTTGCCCGAGGGCGCCCGCTTTGGGCCGGTGCATTTCGCTCTCTACCTGCCGCCCGATCAAATCGAACCTGCGCTGGCGCGCCTTCGGGGCTATGGGGTCGAAGTGCTGGGCCCGCACCGATTCAAATCGAGCGACTTCCACGGGCTGTCGTACTACTTCTACGACCCCGACGCGAACCTGGTGGAGTTCTGGTTCCCCGAGCCGAACGCCGCCCCGCGGTAGCCACCGACTGCATAGGTCGCGTCACCTCCCGCTCGTCACTCTTCGCCAGTCGCCGGGCTCGCCCGGGCGACGCTGCCCCCAGGTATCCTGGACTCCGCTTTCGGGCGGCTATGGGCGGTTAGCTCAGCGGTAGAGCACTACAATGACACTGTAGGGGTCACAGGTTCAAATCCTGTACCGCCCACCACTTCTCAGGTTCAAAATGCATCCGAGAATAGGGTGCAAAATGGTTCGCACGCCGCGTAGCTATTGAACCTAGATGACCCCTACAGTCCAAGCGAGACGGATGCAGGGTCAAGCCTATCCTGTACGGCGATTCAATGAATCTTTTTGAGAGGTATGTCCCCAGTCGGGAGAGCCCCAGAGATGGGGGTCATGTAAGTTCTGATTTGAATCTGGGGATGATAGTCAAGGGGGATTGATCCCACGGTGACACCCGTAGGGGTCACATGTTCAGATTGCGCGGAATAGGGTTGAAGCTCGTCGGTCGGTTGGAACCGATTGAACCTGGTTGAGCACGAAGTTCCCCGTGCAACTCGATCCGCGAAGTGGTATGGAGCGGCAGGGTCGCCAGGCCGCGTCTTCTCACCGCTGCGGAGTTCTAACCTGCTGGCCCCCCTTGAGTCAGTGGCAGAAGTTGACCCGTGACGGGGGATTGGCGTAAGATGGCGGCATGGTTGGCTCGCTGGTTCTTACTCTTCTGGTCGGCGGTCAGATGAAGCATCGGGGTATGCAAGTCAGTCCCAGACTGCCTACCTTTGCGACGCCGCACGTCGCTACCATCTCGGTGAAGCCGAGCCAGACCGATTCCGCGATCGACCAGTTCGACAGCCCGCATCTCGCCTACATCAATGAGACCGGCCAGCTCCGCAACCAATTGGTCGTGTTTCTGCCCGGCACGGGTGGGACACCGGCCAAGTTCACGGCATTTTGCCAACTCGCCGCTGCATACAACTACCATGTCGTTTGCCTGATGTATCCGGATGCCACGCCGGCCGACGTCGTGAGCAAATCGAGCGACAAGAACGCTTTCCTGAACTTTCGCTTGGAGATAATCGAGGGTAAAGACCTTTCAAATAAGGTGTCGGTCGATCGAACGAACTGCATCGAGAACCGCCTTATCAAGCTGCTTCAGTATTTGGGCAAGAAGCGCACCGGCGATAATTGGGGCCAATACTTAACGTCGGACGGAGATATAGACTGGTCGAAGATCGTCATCGCCGGAATGTCGCAGGGAGCGGGCAATGCGGCGCTCATCGCGACGCGCCACAAATGCGCGCGGGCTGTACTGTTCGGAGGGCCGAAAGATTTCGACAAGGCAGCGAACACTCCTGCCCCTTGGTACACGAAGCCCAAGACGCCGCTCAAGCGGATTTATGCGTTCGACAACGACCAGGATCATCAGGGCTGCAGCTTTCCCGAACAGCTCCAGAACTGGAAGGCTATGGGGCTGTATAAGTTCGGAAATCCCTACACTATTGATGGCGCGAAGCCGCCGTACGGCCATTCCCATCTGCTGGAAACGAATTATCCCGGCACCACGACCCCGTCGGAAAGGGCACACACCTCGCTTATTACTGATGGCGCGTCGCCCCACGACTCGAAAGGAGGATGGTTGTTCAGTCCCGTTTGGGGCTACATGCTGACAGCTGCCAACTAGCGCCTTGCGACAGAACGACAGCGGGTTACATACCTGCCAGATGCCCAAAAGGGACCGGCGATTGCGCCCTATCCGCGCCGAGAACCTGGGCGAGACGAGGTTAGCAAGGTCGATTTTGAACCTACGGGCAGATGGTGAACGGCCATAGATGAACATGACACTGTAGGGGTCACAGGTTCAAATCTGGAGCGAAGCGACATCCCGCCGTAGGATAATGAGCGAGCGAATCGGGACTGTACCGCCCACCATCCTTGTCTCAACGGAAGATTTAACCTACCGCGGATATAATTCGTTCGATGCCTTCGTTGTACGACGAATTAGGCGGATTTGACCGTATCCTTGCCCTGACTAGACAGTGGCACAAGTTATGTCTGCAAGACCCGGTGGCGGCTCACCCGTTCGACCGTCAACTTCACCCGCAGCATGACGAGCGGCTTGCGGCATATCTGTCCGAGGCTTTCGGCGGTCCGGCGCTTTACACGGCCGGGTACGGAGACGAATCCCACGTACAACAATTGCACGCGTGCAACGGGCTCCACATCGAACTGGATGAGGCGTGTCTCGCTGCCTTCGAAGGGGCCCTGTTGAATGTTGGAATGATGGGCGAGCCGGCTCGCAGAGCATACGATTATTTCCGTCGGGCTACTGAAGCTCAGAGGGCGTGGGGCGACGAGGGGGCCCAAGTCCCCGCAGGGCTGCCATTTCGCCGTATCGAAGACGGAAGGTGACCAGGGGGGTTTAACTCGCGTGCACGGCGTCCGCTCCGAGATCCAGCGGCGAGCGCAGCGCCTCCGGGTTGCGGCCGGTCGCGATTGAACTCGGCGACTAAACGATGCGTGCCGAAATCAAGTCTCTCCTGGTGTGAAGAAAGCTCTCATAACGCTCGCCCTGCTGGTCGGATCCAACACCTTTATGAACACGGCGTGGTACGGCCATCTGAAATTCAAGAGCACGCCGATCTTCCTCGCGATCCTTGCGAGCTGGGGCGTCGCGTTCCTCGAATACTGCCTCCAAGTCCCTGCTAACCGCCTCGGAAGCGATGTCATGAGCGTGACCCAGCTTAAGGTGATCCAAGAGGTGCTTTCGATCGGCACCTTCGCGTTGTTCGCGTGGCTCGCTTTCAAAGAAAGGCCAACGCTGAACCAGTACGTGGCATTCGCATTGATCGTCGTCGCCGCCTATCTAGCGGCGAAACGATAGAGCCTACGGCATTGTCGTGACGGTCGCCACCTCAAAGTAGTTCACCAACGGCTGGTGGTCCACGAAGGTACCGTCCGTGGTAGCCCTGCGCCTTCGAGGCTGGAGTTGAAGAGGCCCGAAGGGTCCGGGAGCGGAGGCCCGTTGCGAAGGTCATCTTCACGACATTGTTGTGCGTCTCCCCGGTGCCGGACTAATGCGGTGGCGCTTCAAGGATCTTCTTCCCGTGCTCGGCACAGGCTCGCATCGCGGCGTCGATATCGGGCGCGGATCCCCCCATCGCCGCCATATACTTGGGGATGAACCTCGCGAAGTTGTCGCCGGTCGCCAGCACAAAGAACGTGCCGTTCGTCTCGCTCACGCACTTGAACGTGTGGGGGGTATTGCGCGGCCCGAAAACCAGGTCGCCGCGGCCAACTCAGTGCGTATCGCCGCCAACCCGGAATTCAAATTCCCCATCGAGAATCACCCACAGTTCGTCTTCCAGCGAATGGACATGCAGCGGCGGGCCCCCACCCGGCTCGGTTTCAACGTGGTCGACCGAGAATTGGCCGCCCGCTTCTTCAGGGCTTAGCTTGGGGGTGGTTTGTTCCTTGCCGAAACCAGTCTTTATGCCTTCGCCGGCTCGAACGAACCTTGGCCCGGAGATTCTGTGTCGCTTCCAGCGTTTGGGACATGTGGGCGGTCTACCGGCGAGGCCGAGCTCGATCATCCGGCCGCCGGTCGTGTCATGACCTTCGCCACCACCCAGTGGTGCATCCCCAGCCGCCGCACTCGGTTGAACCCTTCGCGCTCGAACATGGCCAGCGTCCCGCCATGCAGAAACGACGACGAGGTCTTGGCGCCCCTCTACATCTTCCGGATAAGCCTCCACAACCCCACCGCCAAGCCGGGCCATCTCATCCAGAGCGGCCGTAAGCGCCAGGTTCGCGACCCCGCGTTTGCGGTAACCCTTTCCGACGAAAAAGCACGTGATCCGCCAGTCCGGCGGTTCGCCGAGCCCCTCCTCATACTGCTTTCGGTGCTTGATGTTTTGCAGCTCGTCGGTTATCCCGAACTGGCACCAGCCCACCGCCTCCTCTCCCTCGAACACCATCGCGGCCTGTGCTCGCCCCTCACCCACAAACCGCTCCTTCGTTTCGCGGGACGGCTTGCACTGGCCCTTCGGACCCTTCGGATCGAGGTGGAACGAGATGCACCAACACCCGCCCCAGATGCCCCCGTTCGCCTCGACCAAGCGCTCGAACGCAGGCCATGTGCTCTCATCGAGCAGCCGCATCGTGAACCCCGCCCCGGTCACAGGCTTCATTTCCAGACTCTATCACACCCTCGCCGGCTGCGCCCTTCGGGCACAACTCCATCGCGCGTTTGATCGTTGGGTAGCGCATCCCGATGCCATCGGAAGTGTCGCAGGTTCAAATCCGGAGCGAAGCGACATCCCGCGCAGCGAATCGGGACTGTACCGCCCACCACTAATTTGAGCCTGCACAGTACGGGCGCTCCGGCATAATCATGGATGATGACAAGGCTGACGAGCCCCACATGGGTTATCACGAGATCAGACATTCCCCCGGGCTTTAGGGCGGTCACCCTTGACAACAGCGTGTTTGCGAGGTTCAACGACGATATCGAGAGTCTCAAGGCTCATCGACTTTCAGTGCCGCTACGACGAATTCTTGCTCTGATGGCCGACAATGCCCTACTCCAGAGCGCAAAGCTTCAATTCGTCGTGTCCCAAGCCATTTACTACGATCGAATAGGCGACGAGCATCCCATCGCTGCGGCCGTTCGATTAATGGTCCCGTCCATGATCGCGCATTACGCCCCAGAGCACAGGAATGTCATTATGGAGTGGCCAGTGGCGCGGGTGGATTCGATGCTGTCCCGGTTGCCGCTCCCAAGGCGCACGAGGATTGTGTCACAGGATGGTCAGACCTTCCAACGACGAATGACGTCGATCAAGAAGCATGTGGGCACGGATGAAGAGGCACGCGCAATCTTTCGGCGCAATCCAGTGTTGCAAGTCCCGCTGTGCGTGTACGAGCCTGGCGAGGCAGAGGATCGGGCGGCGCATGCCTTCAGATACTCAAGCTTCTGCGCCGTCCCCGACAAGAGGATTGTCGATGTCTGTCACGTTGCCAGTCACCTGCGGTTTGCATCGGCTGGCGGCATCCTCGTTGCCGACGACAGGCACTTCAATCAGGCTCGTCTTGCTGCAATAGGGGTCAAGTGTATGAGCCCCGAGGAATTCGTGGCGCAAATTGACCCCAACGGCGACATTGCACCTGCGGAAATGTGCTAGGCCGCGCGGGTTGAGGATCACGAACGCTCCATTTCTTTCAACGGTACAGGGCGCGATTTCTGCCTTCCCGAAGCGAGCCGGCGGACCAAGGCATGCGCGCTGAATCATCCGCGCAGGCGATCCTCTTGGCCTGACTGTCTATTCGGGCGCGCCGTAGAGGATTAGTTGAATCGGCCGATCGACGTCGATCGGATTCCCTTGGCTCTTGTTGGCGGCGTCCAGAAGCGCCTGGGGGCTTAGGCTAAATAGGATGAGCGACGAAATGCGGCTGGCTGAAGGATTGGACCTAATCCTGCCAATGACGTCGTTTGCTTGGCTCCCAGCCGCCGTGACCATGCGAACGGCAACGGCAGTTCCGTCATCCAGAAGGGCGTTCCCAGACGCCCGGAAGCTGCCCCGGCCATCGCCGACCACGGACGATGGATCGACTTCAAGGTCGAGCGTGGTGAAGTTCTCTATCTGGCCGCCGAAGAAACTCACTGTCACCGTTCCGGCGTCGTTCTTTACCTTGACCCGCGTCTTGCGCAGAATCGATGGTCCAGTAGCAGTTCCGACGTGGCCCTTGAAATCTCCAGCCGACACCAGGGCGGAGAAGTCGTACTCGTCGCCGCCGTCTCTAAGCCCGGTCAGCGGGTGAAACTCGATGGCGTGATTGGGGTTCGAAGGTTCCTTCCCGTCGTCGAGATGCTCTGGCCAGATCCGCGGTACCCCTATGGCCGTCACCGAGCCATGTTTGGGTGGATCGAAGATCATATCATTGCCAAATTTCAGCCAAACCTTATCGTCTTGCTGAGCATCCTTCGCAGTCGGGCGAACCTTCGATCCCGGAAATGCCATCGAACAGCAATTCATCGGCTCCAGGACCAGCCCGTCCGGGAAACCAGTGTAGTTTGGCGATCGTCCGCCGAGGTGCATCTCGCAATCCGCGTCCACGAGGTGCACTTTGGAGCGGCCCGCGAGCCTGACATCCGACATCGAGCTGATGACGCTCGCGCTCCAGGTCTGCAAATTAGAGAGGGGAATCTTGAACACTCTGGCAGGACCGATAGCCGTCGAAACATCCGACGTTGAAGGCGAGGACGCCGAATGGATGGCCTGCGTGGCGAACGCGAGAGCGAGCGGAACCGCGGCGAGTGCATGATGTGCTTTCATTGTTGCCTCAGTCAGTTTTAGAGCGGCAGCCCCGATGGGTCGTAAGCTGTTTAGGTCGGTCGTACGCTCCTATGCGCCGGACTAGGTTTCCTTAGGTGGCGTCTGCGGGTCGGGCTTGCTGAATTGGATTCCTTTGCTCACCAAGTAGGAGCTTGCGCTAATGCCCAGAAGGGTCAGGACCTCAGCGGGAATCGGGTTCGGAAACGCCGGCCCATCTTTACCGCCGACCGAAATCAGGAAGAAGGTCAACGAGATGACAAATGTGAAGATCAGCAGCTGCAGCCTGGACAGGCTGGCATCGCCCGTCTTCTCAGAGATCACCTTGCTCAAGTCAATCTTTCCCGCCCAGATCTGCCATAGAATCGTAAAGGCTAGGAGCGCGGTGAACGCCACGATGACCACTCTTGAGGCGATGGTCAGACCTTTGTAGTCGAGCACGATTTAGTTACCTCCCAATTGCTGCAGGGGCCGCAAGAGCGTCCACCCCTTGCCGCCCAAGTATGCGGCGTTGCTCAGACCTAATACGTAAAGCGCTGGGTCCGGGAGCTTGGGCATCCCGCCAGTATGGTTCTGGGCCGCGGCCATGACGTATTCCATGGCGATGGCAACAGTGGCGATCAGCAGTTGAACCTTGAGGGGGTTGAAGAAGGCGGTGCCGTCCCGCCGCCGCCCAAGAAACAATCCCTTGGCGTTGATTCGGCGCGTGAGAAGTTGAATCGCGATCGTGCCCGCGAGCGCCACAAGAAAGAGCAGCACCGTCCCCTGCGCTATTTCGGCGAGTACCTTGTACGCCATCACCCCAACGCCCGACCTTGCGACCTGCCAAGGCCGATACCCCCTAATCCGGGCGGGCCCAACTTACTGGACAAAGGCCCGCTTGAGTGCCTAAGATCAGTGTATACCAAGATTTCGCTTTTGGCAAATCCCCTCGAGGAAGTGCTGACCATCGCTGGCTCAGTTCCTCCATGTACAATGCGGCTCCTGCCCTCTGGGCTCACCCCAGTCCGGCTCAAATCCCTCTCGGTCGTCTAGGCTCTCGTCCCCGTCCCGATCTTATCGGGATGAGGACGTGTTCCGTGCCACGGCGGCGCGAATGAGCGCATTCAATGCCTTTTCCTCAATCTTGTCGCCCTCATGGAAATCGATGGCGCGCCTGGCGTTGCCTTCGAGGCTGGAGGAACTACCAGAGGCGAGCCTCAACCGGCTTCGCATGCTCGCGGTCTCGGCCCACCAACAGTTCCACATGGTCTTGAAATGTTCCGAGTAACCCGATGTCGTTTGCCGCCAGACTCAGTTCCTTCCAGTTCTTCACATTGGTCCACTCTTCGACCCCTCTCTTTCGGATAGCAAAAATTGTGTCCCCTCTCTTAATGCTAAACAGACGTTTCCATTGACGCACGTAGTCGAATTCGACGTAATTTGGCTTTCCAACGTTATTTACTGATTCGACACTCAGCTTCGACAGCTCCGCCGCTTCCTCAGCCGTCCCCACGTAATTTAGCACCAGGCATTCAAGAGGAAAATCAGGATCCGGTTCAACGTAGCGAGTAACCGCGGCAACATACTTGTCGTCTGCAATGGTCGCGATGAGGGGAGCTTCGAGACAGTAATAAGCGGGACCGCTAAGTCCGGATTTGACGCGAAATGACCCAACGCCCCAACAGAACTCCCGAGCCTCGTTCCAGGCTTTCGCAACTCGTCCCCTCGCCTCGGACTTGGCCATCATCTTGCTCAAGGCAAAGTCAGGCCTTCGGCCTTCATTGATGGCTCGGTTGTTTTCTTCGTCCAGCTTGTCTTGGTCTCGGCAGGCCTGAGCATACTGTTCAAACATTCGCGCAAGGGACTCTATATGAGCCTCCAACTGCTGGCCATTTTCTTTGGAATGCGCGAACGCCTCCATGGCGTCGGTTTCAGAAGCTTTGAATCGATCCCACTTAAATCGAAATGACTGAGCCACTGCATCAATTGCGCTGGTGGTCTCGGCGGAATACATGATCTTCAAATCGTGCTCGACGGCGATATCGAGCATCTGCAGACAAGGTTTCGACAATCGGGACTCATCTACTGCCTTGACGCGTGTGATTGATTGCTCAGTCCAAGTCGACCAGCCTGTCAAGTGGGAGCTGACGATCGCCATATTCAGCGCTTGCCCCTCATTGAACGTGAAGTCGACGACTCCCATGACTTGGCCCTTCGAATCTAGGACAGGACTTCCAGAGCTGCCTGGTGCGATCGTAGCCGTCAACTGGACAAGGTTCAATTCTCCCGTCTTCCGAATGGCACTTACAAGGCCAGAGGACAAGGAGCCTTCAAGGCCCAATGGACTTCCAATTACCAGAGCGGTTTCGCCCGGTTTGGCTGGCCTCGAACGAATGACAAGGGGTCGACGGCTAGATGGCTTGTCAATGGTGAGCACGGCAAGGTCCAAGGCACGGTTCAAGCGGACCCCAGTCACAGACCAAAGAGCGGACTTAGAGCCAGAAACCTGTATAGTCGAGGCTCCTTCAATGACATGAGCACACGTCACCACATGTGAAGCATCAATGAGAAACCCGGTTCCTCGACCCTTGTCAGTCCGCACCGTGAATACGGCCCCTTTGGCCGCGGCATAGACCTTCTGCTGGTCTTGTTCACCTGCCGCCGTCGCGGCAATTTCTGTGAAGACCACAAGGATGCACAAGAGAGCCCTGAACATGAGAGTTGGCGTGCTCCGCTGCATGGGTCCAAGCTTACTTTCTCACGAGAGCCTCTTACCGCCGCAGGGCGATACTACTGGCGACTAGCCAGAGACAAGCGAATCTGATCCGGCCGCTCGCATTCGTTCTCAGGGCAACTGGCTAGCTTGCGCACGCCGCAAACCATCAGGGGGAGCGCTTTCCGGCGGCGAGCATCGCGCAGGCTTCCTCGATCCGGCCCTTCCGCGTCTCCCGTTCTTTGGCCGCCTCGACCCAATCCGAAAAGTCCCGCTTCTCGTTCGCGGTGAGATCGCTCCACTGGGCCTTCGCCCCCTTCCCGTCGATAACAGGGGCGGCCCCGAGGGCTTTGTAAAGATCCATTGGCACCACCGCATAACAGCAGGGGCGCCGCTTTCCGGCAGCGAGATTCTCGCAGCATCTCTCGATCCGGCGGCTGCGCGTCTCCGCTTGCTTGGCCTCGTTGATCCAACTCATAAAGTCCCGGCGGGAGATCGGCGTGAGATCCCTCCACGCTGCCTCGGCCAAGGGAGCCGCCGCGAGGGCTTGGCGAAGATCCGCCGGCACGCTGGGCTCTGTTTGTTCTCCAACTGGCTCAGGATTCATTCCCTTCATTTTGGACAAGAGCCGGCAAGCCTTGCGGACCGGCTCAATGTGTTCCGAAAGGCGCCCTGTCGCTGCGCGCTAGCCCCGGCCATGTTGCGGAGAATGATTCGCGTTGGTCGCCTTGCTCCTTGTTGCTATTAGGATCCCGTGGACAATGCTCCATGGGTGCGGCGGGCAGCCGGGCACGAAGGCGTGAACCTCGAGGTGAGGCATCACCCCGTTGGCATCCGCGTAGCCCCCTCGGTGAACTCCGCCGCTGATTGCGCACGTGCCGACCGCGATTACTACGCGCGGATCGGCCATCGCCTCGAAGCAGCTTACGAGGGGCTTTTGCATGGCTCTTCCTACGGGACCGGTTACGAGCAGCACGTCGGCGAACCTTGGCGAGGCGACGAAATGGATTCCAAAGCGGGAGCAATCAAAGATGGCGTTCGCGGTCGCGGCGACTTCGAGGTCGGTGGCGTTGCACCCGGTCGAGACCACTCGAACATCAACCGATCTGCGAAACGGTCCGAGAGCTTTCACCCCGTCCAGCGCAGCGATGGGCTTCGTTTCCGTTGGCTTGCTGTAGAGGACCAATTCTTCTCGGTGGATCACCGCGCTCTTCGTGGAGGGATCCGCGACGATCGTCTGGGTCGGACAACCCGCGATGCATGCGCCACAGGTGACGCAAAGCCCTCGGTCAAGGGAAACATCGGGGTTCTCGGGATCGCCGGAGAGCTGAATCGCCCCCGTTGGGCATACGTTCACACATCGGCCGCATGCCTCGCCCAGACAGGGTTCCGTCGTGAGGCGTGGGAGGCCCCCTACGCCCTCGGGCAAGTCGGGAAAGTCGACCGCGTCAGTCGCGTGCTTTTGTCTGGCTGCGTGTAAGAGTGCGGTAAGCATGGTTTGTTCCGTCAGAGATCGCTACCCGAATAGGAAAGGTTGAAGCTCTTGTTGATGAGGGGGAAGTCCATCACAAGGTTGCCGCGAACGGCAATCGCGACGCCGGTCCAGTTCTGGAAGCTTGGGTCTCGTATCGCGTAACGAGAGATTTTGCCCTGCTCGTCCGTCGTGATCCAGTGGATTAACTCGCCTCGCCATGCCTCGACGATCCCGATCGCCGTCTTGCTTGGCGGGAGGGTCTCCGGAGTCTTGACAAGAGATCCACCTTGGGGAAGCGCCGCCAAAACCTCCTCGATCAATCTCAGCGAGGAGAACACTTCCTTTCGGCGCACCTCCGCTCGGGCGAAGGCATCCCCCGCGGTTTCCGTCGCCACATCGACCGCCAACCCAGGGAAGAGAGCGTGCGCGAAGTGACATCGTGCATCGTAAGGGCTCCCGCTGGCTCTTGCCGTGGGCCCGACCATTCCGAATTCGTCCGCCAGACTCGGTTTCAGAATTCCAACCCCCTCCAAACGCTCTTGTACGCCAGGATTTTCGAAGAGGATTTCGCACGCATCGGCGGCGGCGGGCTTTAACTCCGAAAGGCTTTGCGTCAGGAGGCGAAGCTGAGCGTCGCCGACCTCCCACGCCAGCCCGCCCGGACAAACGAATCCACGCTGAAACCGGGTGCCGGACAGAGTCTGTCCGAAGCCGAGCGCCGCCCCCCGAAGGCGACCGAAGGTGGCCGCGCCTAGGGCGAACCCGATGTCCGAGGCCAACGCTCCGAGGTCGCCGAAATGGTTGGCAACCCGTTCGATCTCGAGGGCCACAGTTCTGACCGCGGCGGCACGCTTCGGGCCTTCGAGTCCCCAAAGATCCTCGAGGGCTTGGGCATGGGCGAGCGCGTTCGCTACCGCCGAGTCGGAACTCGCGCTCTCGGCCACATGCCGAGCGTGGCGCAAGGGCACCGCGGCCAGTCGCGCCTCGACACCCCGATGCACATAGCCAAGGCGGATATCTAGATTCGCCACGATCTCACCGATGCAACTGAACCGAAAATGTCCGGGCTCGATAATGCCCGCGTGAATCGGCCCAACGGGAATTTCATGCACCCCCTGGCCACCGACGGTCAGAAACTTTGATTCTCGGGGAGAGGGCGGCCCGTCAGCCGAAACAGCGAACGGAAACTTGTCGGGCGGCCACGCCTCGTGGAGGATCAGGCTCTTCCACCTTGGATGCCCGCTGGCATGAAGACCCCACAAATCGCCTACCGCCTGCTCGGCCCAGTGTGCCGCTGGGATCGCGCTCGTGACGGATGAGAACTTGGAGCCGCCATCGATGATTGGAGTCGATGCGATTTCGGCCGAGCCGTTGTCTAGGTTGAGAAGCAAGGCTTCCAAGAGGCGCTTGCCACCTTCCGCGCGCCGGATCGTCAGGTGCCCATATTTCCAACCCTTGCGTCTGGCTCGCTCAGGCACTGACGATTCCCAATCGGCCGGCTCGATAGGCACGGCGTCGACACGGATCACGGTCGTCCTCCGGTCTGCAGAGCCTTGCCGAGAAACTCGAGGGTAGCAGGCGTCACCGCTAGAAAAGTGGCTGCCGACACCGCCAAGAGGAGCGCGGCAGGCAGAATCGAACCGGCATAACGAGGGTTCTCCGCTCGCTCGCCCTTCTCTCCAAAGATGGCGCGTCCCAAGTGGATCACCACCGCCACAAAGCTCAAGGCGAGGCCCGCGACGAGCGCGATCACGATTCCCCAAAGCCGGTCGTCCGCTGCCCTGGCCAGCAGCAGCCACTCGCTGACGAACGAGGCGAATGGCGGCGCGCCCATAACTGCGGCCCCGGCGGCGAGCAAGGCAAAGCCAAGCCCTGGGAATCGCCGCATCACGCCGCTGAGTTTTTTGAGCGAGACGGTGCCATACGCCCGCAAGACGTTGCCGGATAGAAGGAACGCGGAGGATTTCGCCAAGCTGTGGGCCAGCGCGTGCAATGCAAAGATCGGAGCCGCGCGAAGCCCCGCCGCGACCGCGAGCAATCCCATATTCTCGATGCTCGAATAAGCCCACATGCGCTTCAGGTCCTGTTGCCGCACAAGCATAAGGCTCGCGGCGAGAACCGATGCCGCCCCCATCGGCGCGAGCAACCCGAGCAGCAGGGTTCGTGAGCCCGACAGCTCCACGATGCCGCCGATGCGCCAGAGGGCGACCATCGCGCAGTTCAAGAGCGCGCCCGAGAGTAATGCGGACGCGGGAGCGGGAGCTTCGCTATGGGCGTCCGGCAGCCAGTTGTGAACGGGAAAGAGTCCGGCCTTCGTGCCGTAACCCAACAGGAAGAACACGAAGCTTGCATTGAGCAGGGATTTCTTGAGGCTCGACGCATGGGCCGTCAGCCAGGCGATACCCAGGCTGCCCCCTCCTTGCATTCCATTTCCCGCCGCCGCCAGCAGCAGAACTGTGCCGAGAAGAGCGAAGGCGATCCCCACCCCGCACAAGATGAGGTACTTCCACGCCGCCTCGATTGACTTGCGGGTTCCTCGGAGCAAGATGATCGGCGCGGTAACCAGCGTGGTCGCCTCCATCGCGACCCAAAGCGCACCTAGGTCAGCCGCGCAAACGACCGCGTTCGCCGCCACGATGAAGAGCGCAGTGAGCCCGAACATCGCCCTCACGCCCTTGGAGGTCAGGTGCAGGTCATGGGGATTAGCCGTCAGGAGGGCCGCGCTTGCCATCGCCGCGCCGTATACGATCGAGTTGACGGAGGCCATCCATGCCGCCATCCCATCCATCTGAAACCAGATCAGGAACGTGGGCCGGCTCTCGCCTCGAAGAATCGGTAGCGCGACCCATAGGGTAGCCGCGGCTTGGCCAACGCCGCCTATCGCAGCGGCCATCCTCAGCCGGTTCACGCTGCCGACCGCGAGGGAGCAAACCGCTACCGCAATCGGAAAGATGCTCAGGGCTAGCGCGACGATCATTCGTGCAACTCCCGCATCTCGAGGACGTCCATGTGCTCGAAGCTTCTGCTCACTCGGAACAGCACCATCCCCGCCAGGAGCACGCCCATGAACAGGTCGAACAAGACGCCCAGTTCGATCACGACCGGAATCCCGGGGGTCTGGGTGAAGGCGTAGGAGAAGATGCCGTTATCGAGCACGAGAAACCCGATCAGCATGCCCAGCGCCAGCCGCCGGGTCATCATGATAATCAGCCCCATGAGCACGGTCGCGATGGCAAGCCCGGCATTGCCCGACACGGAACCCGCCGCCGAAAACCAACCGCTCTTGAAGTAGCAGAGGACCACGATCAAGGCGCCGGCCAGCATCGCCAGCCCTGGCCCAAGACCCACCCCCCGATCTCGAACTACGTGCAGCCTGCATGCGCTCCAATTCAAGAACACGGGAATGGCGATCGCTTTCACCGCGATCACCGCGCATCCGAGCAGCGTCTCGCCGATCGAGCCGTTGTTGATGCCGCGGAACAGCAAGAGGGCGCCCAACGCGGCCCCTTGCGCGCCCAATCCCCAGAGCATGCTGCGCACTCGCGTGATGCCTAGCATCCAAAGCGATGCCATCGCGGCGAGGCCGACAAGTTCTTGGAAGGTCGCCACGAGCCTCTAGGCGCCCACCGCGGCGACGAAGGCGGACATGACGGCGAGGGCGGTTGAGAACGCGACGAACGACGGCACGCGCCGCCAGTTGAGCTTGACCGCGATGCCTTCCAGCACGCCAAGCAAGCACCCGAGCATCAGGATCGCTGCTGCGCTCGACGCCGCCGAGACTATGGCGTTGTCTGGCGACCGTAAGGCCTTTCCAAGCAGAATCTGAACCCCGACGCCAAAGAACACGGCGGTGCGCAGGGCGACCGTGGTCTCGATCAGAGCCAGGTTCCGCCCACTGTTCTCGAGAATCGTGGCCTCGTGGATCATGGTCAGCTCCAAATGGGTTGTGGGGTCGTCGACCGGCATCCTCGAAAGCTCGGCCAAAGCGGCCAATAGAAACGCCGATCCTGAAAGCAGAGCCACCGTGCCTCGTACTGGACTTTGGAGCGCAACAGAGAGGTCCATCGTTCCGCTTGCCAACGCGACGGCGCTGAGGCTCACCAGGATGCTGGGCTCGATAAGCACGGCGAGAGCGGCCTCGCGGCTTGCTCCAAGCCCTCCGAAAGCCGAGCCCGTGTCCAATGCGGCGAGCAAAGAGAAGAACCGAGCCATTGCGAGCAGGTACACGATGAGAATCAGGTCTGCCGTGCCACTCCCCCTGGCCAAAGGCTCAGCCCCGGTCCAAGGTACGACCATGGCGACCACGAGGGCTATGCTGAGCCCGACCAGGGGGTTCGCCCGAAAGATCCAAGAGGCGGTCGAGCTGACGGTCTCCCCCTTGCGGAACCTCTTGACGAGGTCGAAGATCGGCTGAAATAACGGCGGTCCCGGCCTACCCTGCATGAGCGCCTTCGTCTTGCGAATCACGCAGCTGAGCAGCAGCGGCAGGGCGATCAGCAGGACGATGTGAATCGCCAGGCTCACAACACGCCTCCAAGCCAAAGCAGCAGCCCAAGAGTGAGCACCATGAACAGCAGATATTGATGGATGCTCCCCGCCTGCAAACGCATGATGAGCCCCTCCGAGAGCTTTATGACGGTTCCTAGGGCCGGCGAGTAGACCTTCGACTCCAGATACGCCTCGTGGCTGGATTCCGCCCGGATCTCGGTCGGGAAGTGGCGCCTACCGTGGCCTTCGACCACGACCTCCATTTCATAGCGATACAGCGCTCCGAACAGCCGAACGATCGGCTGCGCGAAGCTGGTCGCGGTGTACTGCGCGCGCGGGGTCAGAGCGCCGAACCCGCAATCCCAGGTGATATAGGTCCGAGTGGGCCTGCCCCTTGCAAGCTGGCGCATCCCAAGCCAAATCAGGGCCATGGACAAAGCGCCGACAAGGGTGAGCGGAAGGATCGGCAGGGTCCAAGCTTGGGGGGTGCGAACGAACCCTAGGCCGTGCATCGCGTCCCACACCAACGGAGCGCCCAGACCCAGAGCCGCGCATAGAACGGCGAGGAAGACGGACGCGCCCACCATGGCGGGCTCGCCCTCCTTGGCATGGCTGGCCTCCTTGCTGCGTGGCTGCCCGACGAACGAAATCCCAAACGCTTTGGCGAAGCAGGCAAGAGCGAGCGCGCCGACCAAGCCAACCCAGCCGAGCAAGAGCAGCCCCACCAACCTGATTTCGCCGCTTGGCCCGGAAGCGCCCAACTGAAACAGCCCCCGATAAAGCAGCCACTCGCTTGCAAAGCCGTTTAGCGGCGGGAGAGCGCAGATCGCGGCACTGCCGACGAAGAAGGTCGCCGCAGTCCAGGGCATTCTTTGGATCAACCCGCCGAGGCGATCGAGTTCCACCGTATGGGCGTTCGCGTCCACCGTCCCCGCGCACAGGAATAGCAGGGCCTTGAACACGCCGTGGTTGAGCGTGTGGAACAAACCCGCGGCCAAGGCAAGGTCCGATACGGCGGTCAGACTTGCCTGGCGCGCCACGAGCGATACCCCCGCGGCCAGCAAGATGAGGCCGATGTTTTCGACGCTGTGATACGCGAGCAACCGCTTCATGTCGTGCTGCAATAGCGCGAACAGCACCCCCCAGAACGCAGAGATTGCGCCCGCCGCAACCAGCGTCCATCCTATCCAAGGCGCCTCCACGCCGCCCATCACCAATAGCCGGAACACGGCGTAGATTGCGGTCTTGATCATCACGCCGCTCATGACAGCGGAAACCGGGCTGGGGGCGGCGGGATGCGCGATGGGCAGCCAGAGATGGAATGGCCACGAACCCGCCTTCACGAGCAGCCCAACCAGAATCAGCGCCGCGGGTCCTGAGGCATCGCTTCCACGAAGGATCCAGTCGTGAAAGTTCCACGATCCGGTCGAGGCGTGCGCCCACAGGAAGCCAGCCATGAGGAACGCAGAGCCGATCCTGGTTGCCCCAAGATAAATGAACGCGGCCCGGCGGACGGACTGTCTTTCGTGTTCGGTCGCGACCAAGAGGAACGAAGAGATCGCCATCATCTCCCAGAAGGCGAAGAAAACGATGGCGTTTTGCGCCGTCGCCACGCCCGCCATACTCGCAAATAGCAGCGTGAGCCCGGACCAGACGAACCCTGGTCGCGCCCGACCCCTAAGGTGCTTCAGATAGCCGGGCGAATAGATGGATGCCGCCAAGCCGACCACGCCGATCAACCCCAAGAACCAACGGCTCAGCGAATCGACCCTGAATCCAATTGCGACTCCGGCCAAACCGATCGGAGGGCGGACAGCCACAATTCCTCCCGGCAGGAAGGCCGCCGTCAAGCACAGTCCACAGGCGGCAATCGACAGCAGCGCCGCCACCCGTGCGGCGCCCGGCGGTCGGAGCAGGCCGATCGGACAAGCCGCACCCCAGACTAGAATCGCCGTTATCGCCGCCTCGGGGGCGTGGAACTGCATGGTCATCTACAATTCCATCTCCTTGAGCATAGCCAGTGCCTCCTCCAGGTGGCCCTGGAAGTAGCGGCGGGCCACGTCGAGCAATTCGATCAAGAGCGGATCGCGTAGAGCGTAGAACACCTGGTGTCCATCCTTGCGGTTGGTGACGAGCCGCTTGGCGCGAAGAACCGCCAGGTGCTGCGAAAGATTCGCGGGCTCAATGCCGATGCGCTCGATTAACACGCTCACCGGCTTCTCCCCATCGCCGAGGCATTCGAGGATGAAGATGCGGGTGGGATGGCCGAGGGCGAGGAAAACATCCGCCTTGAACCGACGAAGGGCGTCCGACTGCGCACCTTGGGGCATTGCGGCCTTATTATATTGCGAAATCACGCAATTCCGCAACCCACAGAAAGCCGTGGGAGAGATCCCTGCGCGTGGCCCCCTCCGGCACTCTTCCCCTGTCGTGGAGGGGGAGTCGGCCGAAGGCTTGCCGAGGCCGGAAGGGGGTGCCACGAGTTGAACGCCAAAGCGTGCGGAAGCCTCCAACCGTTACCCTTGCGATTTGGTCTGGGCTCTCGCGCCCCCGCACCGCAGGGGAGGGAATTGGGCGGCGAGCGACGACGTGGCACGAGGAGAGCAGGAAAGGCCCCCGCACTCCCCGCCTATGTAAACTGGGCTCGCCCATGCGCCCCCGCCCTTTCCGCTCAGCCAGCCTCTTTGTCCTTGCCGCGCTCGTTTTCGCCCCATCGGCACATGCGCAGCGCTGGCGATTCATCGTGACGGGCGATTCGCGCTCCGAGCGGCTGCACTCAACGCGGAAGGGGGACAAGAACGGGGTCAACGTGACGATCCTCAAGGAGCTGGCCCTCGCCACGTTGCGCGAACGCCCGGCGTTCCTGCTCTTTTCCGGCGATCTCGCGTTCGGGGCAAGCTCCGACGCCGGGGTCGAATCGCAGCTACGGACGTGGGTGTCTGCAATGCAGCCGGTCTACGATGCGCGTATCCCGGTCTACGCGATCCGGGGCAACCACGACATTGGGGGCAGGCATCCAGCCGCGGTTTGGCGGAGGGTGTTCCAAGGCAGGTACGCGATGCCGATGAACGGACCGTTGGGCGAAGAGGGCATGACCTACTCGGTCGCCTACCAGAACGCGCTCATCGTGGGGCTGGACCAGTATCGAACGGACACCGTCAGGGTGAACCAGACTTGGCTCGACGAAGTGCTGTTGGCGAACCGCAAGCAACACGTGTTCTTCATGGCCCACGAGATGGCCTTCCGTGCCGGGCTGCATAAGGACAACATGGACGAAGACCCGGCCGCTCGCGACCGGTTTTGGAACAGCATCCACGAGGCGGGCGGGCGCACTTTCTTCTGCGGGCACGACCACCTCTACGATCACACCGCGATCGGCGCCGCCAGCTGGGGGGCGTCGGAGGCGATCCACCAGTTCACCGTCGGCACGGCCGGGGCGCCCTACTACCAGGGCAACAACCACAACGGCGTCAACGGCGACTGGCAACTCACGCCGATCAAACATATCCAAAATCGGTTCGGGTATGCGGTGGTCGACGTGGACGGCCCGCGAGTGACGATCACGTTCAAGGCCCGCAAGGCGCCGGGGGTGTACGTGATCGCGGACTTTTGGAGCTACGCCGCGCGGCGGTAACCGCGGGCCGCGCAATACTGAGCCCCACCCTCGCTGCCTAGAATCCAATCTTACGCGCAAGCTCCTGGAACCGCGGCTCGCCGCGCAGGCTGTCGAACCGAGGCTCCACGTTCACCCAGGCTAGCCACGCTGACCGCTCCTCGCGAGCCCGTTCCAGCCAATCGACCGCCTGATCCTTCTCCCCCAGGCCGACGTAGATCAGCCCGATCCAATAAGACGGCACGTACTGCTCCTTGGCTCGCTCGCGAAGTTGTTCCAAGAGGCCGAGCGCCTCGTCCCGTTGGCCAGCCGAGGCAAGCACGTGCCCAAGCACTGCGAGCGAGATGGTGCTTCCTCCCGAGAGCGCGACCGCCTCGCGAAGCTCGGCGATCGCCTCCGCGAACATCCCCTTTTGCAGGTAGGGTCGCCCAAACCAGAGCCGAGCCTGGAGAAAGTTGGGGTCGAGTTCCAGCGTGTGGCGGTAGGCGGCGATTGCCTCGTCATAGCGGCGCGAAAGATAGAGCACGTGCCCGACGCCGGAATTGAGCACTAGGGATAGCGGGTCGAGCGACTGGGCGATCCGGATCTGCTCGAGAGCTTCGTCGAACCGGCCCGTCGCCTTGAGCAGGTCGGCATAGAAATGGTGCCCAGGCGCGTAGTTCGAATTGAGGTCGATCGCGCGACGAAGCTCCGTCTCGCTGCCCACCCAATCCCAGTCGAACTGAAACCGCACCAGGCCAAGCGAGGCGTGTGCCTCGGCCAAGGCGGGATCGATGGCGAGGGCGCGCTCGGCCGCCGCCTTGGCCCTCGGAAACGCCTCGCGCGGAGGCACGAACTCGAGCAGCGACAGGAACACGTAAGCGTCGGCCACCCCCGCATGGGCTGCCGCGAATTGGGGATCGAGGGCGAGCGCCTCCTCATAGCACTCGATCGCCTTTTGAAGACCTTCCAGGGTGCGCCGCCCGGCCAGATAGCGTGCGCGAAGAAACAGTTGGTACGCCACCAGATTTGCGGTCGGTTTTCGCCGCAGGCGCTCCTCCTCCTCGGGTGCGATCCTGGCCTTGAGCGCCTGCGCGATCTGCTCGGCCACGTCGCTCTGGACGGCGAAGATATCGTCGAGCGAACGGTCATATGTCTGGGCCCAAAGGTGCTCGTCGGCGGCGGCGTCTATGAGCTGGGCTGAAATTCTGATTTGGTTGCCCGCCCGGCGCACCGACCCTTCGAGAACGGTGCTTGCGCCAAGTTCGTGACCGATCGTCCGCAGGTTCTTCGTTGTGCCCTTGTATTGCATCACCGAGGTTCGCGAAATCACCTTGAGCTCGCTGATGCGCGAGAGTTGGGTGAGAATGTCCTCGGTCAGGCCATCGCTGAAGTATTCGTTCTCGGGGTCCGGGCTCAGGTTCGCAAATGGCAGCACCGCGACCGAGCGGCGTGCGTCGGCCCTTGGCCCAGGGACGTGAGGCTTGCCAGTGGTGCTCAAACGGAAGACCTCGATCGACGCTTCGATGTTCTTCAACGGTGGACGCCCTAGGCTTTCGAATTCCGCTTCGACCTTGCCACGCACCTGGCGATACGCATCCTCGCTAAGGCAAATCCCGCCAGAATCGGCGAGCTTTTCGATACGGGCGGCGACGTTCACGCCGTCGCCAAGAACGTCGTCCCCGTGGGCAATGATGTCCCCGACATGGATACCGATACGGATCGCGATGGGCGGCGCCGTGGCCAGGTTTCGAGCCGCGAGGTCGCCTTGGATTCGCTGGGCGCACCGCACCGCTTCCACCGCGCTCGCGAACTCGACCAGGAAGCCGTCCGCCATCGACTTGATCTCTCTGCCCGAATGTTGCTCGAAAAGGGGTCGAAGGATTGCCCGATGCTCCTCCAGCAGGCGGAGCGCAAGCGCCTCGTCGCGCTCGGCGAGCGCGCTGAATCCGACCATGTCGGTGAACATGATTGCGGCTAGGCGGCGGCTTCCGACGGACATGTCGTTTGGCGCGGTCCTATGCGGCGTGCGCCGAACCGAGTGTATCCCGCTTGCTGAGAGCAATGAGTCGCTTGCGACCCGGGACCATACTTCGCCTCTAGGTATGGTGGCGGCATGGATGCCGACTTCTGTGCCTACGCAACCAAGCAGTTCACCGATTCGATCGACCGATACATCAAGGATGTCGAAGCCCTTTCCGCCGAGGAGATGGGCCGCTCGTGGGGAAAGGGCTCCCGGTCGGCTTTCGACTTCAGCTACGAGGTCGGATGGCTGAACCGCCGGATCGCGACTCGCTTTCGAGGGGAGGACCCGGGTCCGATTCCCACCAAATTTGGAGAGGAGTGGCTGGAAGCCCCCGAAGAGCTCCGCACCAAGGAGGCGCTTGCGCAGTATCTGCGAACCACCGCCGACGAGTTGATCGCCGTGATCCCAGAGGGCCTCGACAAGGTGATCAAGGTCGCGGAGAACAAGACGCCCGCCTACCAGATGCTGCTCTTTGCCTCGCTTCACACGAGCTACCATGACGCTCAGCTGAATTACATCCAGTCGATGTCGGGCGACATGACGGTTCACTGGTGATGCCGAGTCCCGGGACCTTAACGCCCCCGTAATCTTGCTAGGTATACTGACTCCATTGCCTCGAATGGCACATAGATTGGGTTCGAGTGAATCGAACCTTTGATAAGATAGAGGGAAGAAGACACAAAGGAGAGGGAGTATGCCCGTGCGCACTGTCCGCCAACCGACGCTGGCGGCGCCGAAGCCTCCCGAAGGCGAATTGGAGAGGTTCGTCTTCGATGAGATTCAGGCCGCCCGCACCCAAAATCGCCCCGTCTCGCGGCAAATGCTGAGCCAGATGCTCGCAGAAACCAAGGGTCTGCCACCCAAGACCTGCTATGCGGTCGTGGAATCTTATTGCGAGGCCGAAGCGCCAACTACGCCCGAGTTTCTCGGGTCGGAGTTCATGGTGCCCTATATGAAGATATCCGCCCTCGTGCTTGCCGCTTTCGGCCTCATAGCCCTTGGCATGAGCACGGTCCGCATCGCCTGGGGCGAAAACGTGTGGTGGTGGGGCGAGGCCCTCGCGGTCGTGTTGCTGCTTACTTCCGCATCGGGCTGGATTCGGAGCCTGATTCGGGAGCGCTTCGGATCCGACCGGTCTTAGGCTTCAGCCCGCGGCCTTCGAGCGTAGGAACTCGCGTAGTTCGGCCAGGCTCAGGATGAGCACGTTCGGCTGTGCCATGCGCACGAACGCGTCGAAACTGACGTCTCCCACTTCGCCCGTCTCGCGAAACTCGTCGTAGAGCGTGCGTAGAACCTGAAGCTGGGTTGGCGGGTCCTCGTAGGCATCGACCCAGATGCCCGGCGCTTCCTCGCCGCTGCTATAGGCCACCGTCGCCACGTGCATCTCGCGACCAAGGCCGTCGCCGGCGACGGAGGCGTCTAGGGACCATGTACCCGAGTGGGCCCGCATGCCGGCCTTCTCCAGTGCCGCCTTTGCCTCCGCCAGAGTCGTGGAGGTCCATGCGCAGACGATGCGCGTATCCGACTTGTGAGCGGCTGTAGCGCGAGTGCCCTTGGGCAATGCCTCCAGATACGCTTCGGTTTCGCCAAGCACACGCTTGGCCGTCTCCGCGAACTGTTCGAAGGGCACGTGCAGGGTCATGTTGATGGCCACGCCTGCCCGCCGACCGAACTCCGGTGCGCCGGCGGTTCGTCATCTGAGGCAGTTACGCTACAATCCTAGCACGCATCACAGGAGGCTGAGCGGTGCCCGAAACCATCCAGGTTCTGCTGGACGAAACTCGATCCTTTCCCCCTTCGGCGGAGTTCGTCGAGCAGGCCAACCTCTCCGATCCCGGGATTTACGATCACGCCAACGGCGACCCGGTCGCGTTTTGGGAGGGCTGGGCGGGCGCGCTCGATTGGGTCGAGCGTTGGCACACCGCGCTCGAATGGAATCCGCCTAACGCCAAGTGGTTTCTCGGCGGCAAGCTGAACGCTTGCCATAACTGCGTCGACCGCCACCTAGGTGGACCGAGATCGGCAAAGCGCGCGATCGTGTGGGAGGGCGAGCCGGGCGACACGCGAGAAATCACCTACCACGAACTGCGCGACGAGGTCTGCCGAGTGGCCAACTCGCTCAAGGAACTAGGGGTGGGCAAGGGAGATCGCGTGTGCCTCTACATGCCAATGGTGCCCGAGCTGGCGATTACGATGTTGGCGTGCGCTCGCATCGGCGCACCTCACTCGGTCGTGTTTGGGGGCTTCAGCGCCGAATCGCTTTGGGAACGCATCAACGATCTTCAGGCCAAGCTGCTCGTGACCGCCGACGGCGGCTGGCGGCGCGGCCATATCGTGCCTCTCAAGCACATCGCCGATCAGGCTTTGGCGATGGGCTGCCCGAGCATCGAGAAAGTGCTCGTCATGAATCGGGCGGGCGTACCTGGCACCCTGACGAACGGCGTGCCTACCCCGGACTACGCGACCGGGGTCTGGAATGAACAGATCGACGTGCGGTGGTCCGACCTCGTGCCGCGGCAGCCCAAGGAGTGCCCGTGCGAGCCGATGGACAGCGAAGATCTCCTGTTCGTTCTGTACACGAGCGGTTCGACCGGCAAGCCGAAGGGCATCGTGCACACCACCGGTGGCTATCTCACCCAGGTGCTGGCGACCACCAAATGGGTATTCGACTTGAAGGAGCAGGACGTGTTCTGGTGTACCGCCGACATCGGCTGGGTGACCGGTCACAGCTACGTTGTGTACGGCCCGATGGCGAATGCGTCGACCGTGGTGATGTACGAGGGCACGCCCGATACACCGGACAAGGATCGCTTTTGGCGAGTGATCGAGAGGCACAAGGTGAGCGTGCTTTATACGGCGCCTACCGCGATCCGCACGTTCATGAAGTGGGGCGCGGAATATCCAGATCGGTGCGATCTATCCTCACTTCGCCTGCTCGGAACCGTGGGCGAGCCGATCAACCCAGAGGCTTGGATTTGGTATCACGAGACGATCGGCAAGCGGCAATGCCCGGTGGTCGATACATGGTGGCAGACGGAAACGGGCGCGATTCTCATCACCCCGATGCCCGGCATCGTCGCGACAAAGCCCGGCTCGGCGACCCGGCCTTTCCCGGGCATCGGGGCGGCGATCATGGACGACGGCGGCCATGACGTAAGCGCGGACCATATAGGTAGAGTTCGCGCGGGGTTGCGCCCTGCGCCGGTGGGTGGCTTTCTGGTCCTAACGAGGCCCTGGCCCGCGATGACTCGCGGCATCTACGGCGATCCGCAACGGTTTTTCGATACCTATTGGGCACGCTTTCCAGGGCGTTACTTCACCGGCGACGGGGCGAAGCTCGACGAGGACGGCTACTTCTGGCTGCTCGGGCGGGTGGACGACGTTATGCTCGTGGCCGGGCACAACATCAGCACGATGGAAGTGGAATCGGCGCTCGTCGACCACCCGGCGGTGGCGGAAGCGGCGGTGATCGGAAGAGCCCACGAGATCAAGGGCCAGGCGATCGCAGCATTCGTGATCATCCGCTCCTCCCATGTGGCGAGCGAGGCCCTGACCGAGGAGCTGAAGAGTCATGTGGCGGCGAAAATCGGCCCGATCGCCCGTCCCGACGACGTGATCGTGGCGGCCGAGCTTCCCAAGACGCGCAGCGGCAAGATTATGAGGAGGCTGCTGCGGGACGTGGCCGAAGGCCGCGCTCTTGGCGACACCACCACCCTTGCCGACCCGGCGGTGGTCGCCGCGCTGAAGGACAAGTACGAGGACAAGGAGAGTTAAGTCAATCTTTGAGCCCGTGCGGCGCAAGGATGTGGGGTGATCGCCACTACGGTGATCTCCGATTTGTCAGGGCCGTAGTGCCAGAACACCCGGCAGGCAGGCGTCTTGCTTTCGACGTAGCTTTGCCAGATCGGCTCACCATGTACGGTGTCCAATGAGCGAAATCGCATCGAGCGCAAGCTCGGATGTCTCGGATCCTGACCTAGCTTGTAGAGGCAGAGGCCCACCTTCCGGTAGCGGATCGGATCGGACTTAGCAAGGGCCTCCCAGACCTTAGTCGCCGACGGCAGAAGAGCGACCTTGAAGGCATCATTCATCGGGGTCGACATCGGCAAACTCGGAGAACGAGCCAATCAACCTGCCCTTGCCTGCCTTCGACTCCTGGATGCCATCGAGCACGAGACGCAAGGCCACGGGGTTCTCCCACAGCCAGGCCTCATCCTCGGGCACGGTGACGGTCCGGACGGGCTCGATCAGAAGCCCGCTCTTGGTTTCTCGGACGACGAACTCCCGGCCGGCAAACTCCGGCCCGAGCGCGATGCGACCCTTCGCGTCCGCCTTGCTCTTTCTCATGACTACTTTGGTGGGCTGGTGGGACGAACCCACACGCCCACTCTCATTATAGACGTCGGTTCTTGTCCACCGCATCTCGGCGTACGAAAGCTCGCGAAAATCACTGCCCGGTCCCCGCGTTGCCGGCGGCGATGACGACGGGAGGCTCGCGCACGCCGCGCCGGTCGAGCGAGCGCCGCGCATTCCGTAACCGCCTGATCAGCCACCGCTTCTGATGGGGAGCGGGCATGCGCTGCGCGAACGCCCTCTTGAACAAGGGCCAGAGGGCCTCCGTTTCGTGCGAGAGATCGAACACCATCACCCCTTGCGAGGAGGAGCACGCTGCTTGAAGGCAATCGGAGATGGCGGCCTGATCTCCACGAAACGGCAAGAGGTTGATGCCCGCATACACCCAGGCACGATCGCGGACCGTGCGGCTGGCTAGGGTCGCGGCCGATTCCACGGTCGCCCCGATCGGCGAGGCGCCAACCAGGGCGGCGGCGATGGTCGGGGTTGTGTAATAGCATCCCGGGATGAGGAAATCGACGAGATCGCCCACTCCCGCTCGCCGATAGTCGTCGCTCATGAACCAGAAGCCCGCGTCGAAGTCGGAGGCGGCGTAGTTGACTCCTAGGGCGGGATATTCGCCGTACCACGCGCCGACGTACATCCCGAACTGCAATCGCGGCCTGGCCCGCAACGCCTCGGCCCGAGCCCGCCGCAGGTAATCACGCAAGCGCGTAGCGCGCCAGTCGATCCAGGCCTGGTAATACGGCCCCGGCTCCATCCCGTGGCCCAGGCTTGGCGTAACCGTCGCTTGGTACACGTCGTCCGGCCAGCGCAGCTTCTTCCCCACCCGTCGCTCGAACAAGGCACGCGTCGACTGGCTGAAATCGGCTCGTAGCCCAGCGTAGCGAAAGCGATCGTCGAAAAGCATTCCGTCGATGGCGTATCTCGAGGCCACCTCCCGCACGATCGATAGCTCATAGGCCTGCACGGCGGGGTCGTTCGGGTTGAGGAGCAATGGAAACTGCTCTTCGGGCCGGTGGGAGATGGGCACGAAAGCGGGCCTCGTCATTAACCGCATGCGCGTGCCGGGCCAAGCGTGCTCGCGCAAGAACGCGGCCGCGCGTCCTGAGCCTTGCACAACCAGCCCGCCTCGAGGCACGGTCGGCACGCCTCTCCCTCTCCCCCCCAGCTCAAAGCCGTCCACCACGTAGTGTCCGGCATTGAGCGTCACCGCAAACTCGCATGGCCCCGCCGGCGAGCGCAAGACGGCGAGCGAATCCTGCCCCTCGGCCGGGTAGTCGAGCGGATCGGCGAGCGGGTATTCGGCGTCGTCGACCGCCCGCAGTATTGGCACAGGCTCGTACAGAACGGTCTGCCACTCGGGGTGCGCGTAGCCCGGTCCCACCCGGAACAGGCTGTGCCCCTCGCTGAACGCGTTGAGGGACACGAAGAGGCTCAAATGGCGCCGATGGGCTTCTCGGGTCATTGCCGCGAGCGGATCGAAGCCTGTCGGCATCGTCTTGCCCCGCCACTCCTGGATCTGGGGCGCGATCTTGCTCGGATAGAGAGTCTGTCCCGAGATGGGCTTCACATCGAACACGATCGTGTTGAAGCCCGCATCGGCGATGTGCGCGGCGAGCGCCGAGATCTTGGCCTTTGAGTTCACCCGATCGAGGTTTGCAGTGCCGTCGATCCAAATCAGCCGCCCCTGGACGAGGAAGTTCTTAGCCCACTGGGTGGCGAGCGTTCGGCCCGTGGTGAGCCCATCGATCCGGACCGAAGGCAATCCGGGCAGGGGCGCCGCCCACACGAATCGGTCCTCGATCGGACGATGGCCTTGTAGCCCCAGCGAAGCGATCAGCAGAGGCGCGAACATCGGGCTAGGGACCCTTTACCGCGCCGCTCTCAGGCTGCATTTGCTGGCCGCGGCAGTTCACCAGCCGCTCCCGGTGGTCGTTGAACACGCAGATCGAGCGCAGACCGAGCACGTTCGCCACGTTCACCGCCGTCTCCCAGTCGGGCGGGTTGACTTTGCCATCCCTGCATCGGGATGCCTCGCCATCGTATCGTGGACAATCGCGGCAGTACACTCGGTCTTCTCACCCGCCAATCATGGTTCTAGGAGCGCTTCTCGGGTTCGCCCTCGCCGGCACGGCACAGACACCGCCGGTCTCCATATCGTACTCGCAGGGCAGCTTTATCATCCGCTCAGGCCGCGAAATGGAAGTCGTTCCCGCAAAGCTGGAGACGCACCAGGCGCCCAAGGCGGTCGCCTTCCGGCGAAACAAGACTTACGCGGTTTGGGATAGTCGGGGGCTCACCATCCGAGTGGGCTCGGTTGCCAAGAGCTTCCGGTTGCCCGAGCTGGCGGTATCGCCCCGGTTGTCGTCCCGCGAGCAGATCCTCGAAACGTTGAAGCTCGTCGAAGCGGGCAAGCGCACAAAGGAAGCCTCCGCCCTGTCGGGGGGCAAGCGCCTCGGCAACTGGGCCTACTTCCTCGCCCGGTGGGACGACACCTCCGGAAAGCCCTGGCTCGAGGCTCTGGCTCGAGTCTCGCTGATCGAATCCAAGCCTGCTTGGCGGTTAGTCGGAAAGTTCGAAGGCGTATCTCTCGGGCGAGGGAGTATCGACGACCGACTGTATACGCGCGCCGGGAGCTTGGTCGTTGTCGAGCGGTTGGGTGAGGCGTGGGGGGAGGCGAGCTATTCGCCGACGCTCGGTGCCTTTGGATTCCGGCCGATGGGCAAGGGCCTAGAAGCATTTATGCCGCAAGCGGAGGGAAGAGGGCTATTCGTCGAGCGAACTGGATATGGGTCGCAGATCGGGGGTGAGGCCGACGGCGGCTCCGGCAGCCGCCACGAACTGATTGAAACCCACGCCAAGATCGAATTCGTTGACACGCGCCGCCCAATTTTCGCAATTCTCGGCGGGCGTGAGCTGAGAAATGCGGAAACCGGCGCGGCCTACGTCTTGCCCGAGGGCGCGGGCGTTCGCCGGTGCCGGCGAGGGGTTATCGTTTGGAGCCCGGTCGCCAACCCGACTCATGCCGAGGTCCTTGAACCCGAGCGCTGGTCGGTGCTCGCCACATGGACTCAGGCGGCGCGCTTGGCAGGCGTGCCGATCGGCCGCAATTGAGCGGCCTCGACCATCTCGTGCGCAGTTCTGGCGTCAACTGGGTAGAACGACTGGCCGATTTCAAGGAGGATGCCGTCGCCCGAAAAGCGCCCCGACATCCACCTTTCGCTCTTGCTGATCAGCCGTTGCCGTACCAACTCGACGTTCGCAGTCGTTGACGGAAGGATGATCGCGAAGCCCGTCTCGCCGTATCGAGACACCGCGTCGAGGCGCCGCACGTTGTCTTTGAGGAACTCGGCCGCGTCGGCGAGAAACTCCTGCACGCTCTGCTCGCCGTAGAATTTCTGCATCCGGTCGAGCCCCGAAAAGCGCAGCATCACGAGTGCGACTCCGGAGCCATCGCTTGAGGCGCGGTGCAGCTCCTCACGCAGTCGCGCGTGGAAGTAGCCTTCGGTGTAGCTTCCGGTAGCGGTGTCGATCACGTCGTAGTCGACCGAGCTGACCTGCCGTCGCAAAAGCCGATCCTTCTCTTCCTCGGCCGTTAGGATTTTGCGGAGCTTGGTGAGCGACTGTCTTAGGATGTGGGAAACGTAGTTGCATGAGATGCCTAGCTTCGCCGCGATCTCGGTTTGGTTCATCGCGTCGAAGTGGAAGTGCATGAGAACCTGGCGCTCAAGGTCACGAAGTTGTTTGAGCGCCTGTTCGAGGAGCACCCGGTCTTCGACCGTCAGCTGCTCAGGGCAGAAGGCGGCGGCGTCGAGCTTGTCCACTTCGCCCATTTCGTCCTCGCCCGGGACGGGCGCATCAAGCGAGGCCACCTTGAGGGTTTCCTGGGTCTGGAAGATTTCTTGTACCGAGGACTCGCTGATTCCAAGGTCATCGGCTACTTCGCGCGAGGTCGGAGCCCGGCCCAGGGTTTGCTGAAGGGCGCTCGTGGCGCGGCCAACTTTATGGCGTAGCTCTTGCAACCAGGCGGGATGCCGAATCGTCTGTGCGCGGTCGCGCAGGTAGTGCTTGATCTCGCCAGCCACTAGGTAAGTGGCGTATGTGTTGAAGCGCACCCCCGCGTTCGGGTCGAACTTCGTCAGGGCGTTCAGGAGGCCGATGAAGCCCACCTGCACGAGGTCCTCGAACGGTTCGATGCCGCTGAATTTGCGCGCCGTCCGTTCCACGAGGCTGGCGTATTGGACGATGATCACGTCCTTCAGGTCTGGGCGCGGATCGTCCAGGTATCTGAGCACCAGGCTTTCCGCGTCCTGGTGCAGATTCCAATTCTCCGGTGTGCTCACTCCGTTGATTCCCCTTAAGGGCTGGCGTTCCGTGCCAGCCTCCCTTCGGCGCTTCCGTTCCGTAGAAGCGCCTCGCTAAACTCTCGGGCGCGGCCCCTCCGGCCGCGCCAACCTACTTGATGCTCGATACGAGCTTGAATATCGGCGTCATGATCGAGATCGCGATGAATCCCACGACAACACCCATGAAGATGATCAGCATCGGTTCGATCAGGGAGGTCAATCCTTTGACCGTCGCCTCGACTTCGGTGTCGTAGAATTCGGCAACCTTCACCAACATTTCGGGAAGGCGGCCAGATTCCTCGCCTACGTCGATCATGCACGTGACCATGGTGGGAAACAGACCGGACTCCTGCAGCGGCACCGAGAGCTTTTGCCCCTCTCGAATGCTCATCCGAGTTTGCTCGATAGCCTCGGCGAGCACCACGTTTCCGAGCGTCTCGCCCACGATCTCCAGGCTCCTCATCATGGGTACGCCCGAACTGATCAAGGTGCCGAATGTTCGCGAGAAGCGCGCCACGCTCATCTTAAGCGAGAGCTCTCCCGCGATCGGCACCCTCAGCTTGAACGAGTCGAATTGGTAGCGCCCTTGGGGAGTCTTGATCCAGACCTTCAATGCGAAGAAGGCGCCGACCATGCCGACGATGATCAGCCACCAATAGGCGGCCATGAAGTCACCGAGCGCGAACAGGCCGGCGGTGATCGGTGGCAGCTCGACGTCCATGCCCGTGAAGATGTCCTTGAATTTAGGCAAGACGAAGCTGAACAGGGCAAACAGCATTATCTGCGAGAAAATAAGCACGAGGACCGGATAGGTCATCGCACCCTTGATCTTTCCCCGAACTTCGGCTTCGTATTCGAGGAAGCCGGCAAGCCGGTCGAGAATCTGGTCGAGGATGCCTCCCAGTTCGGCGGCGCGGATCATGTTTACGTACAGTTTGTTGAAAACGGTCGGGTGCTTGAGCATCGCGTCGTTGAGCGAGAGACCACCCTTGACGTCGATCATCACCTGCTCGAGAACTTGCCTGAACAAGGGGTCCTTCGCTTGACCGACGAGGATTTCGAGGCAGCGAAGGATCGGGATGCCGGCGTCGATCATTGTGGCGAACTGGCGCGAGAAGACGACGAGCGCCTTAAGTTTGATCTTCTTGGGTCCGAGCGCGCGGTTCTTCGACTTGCCGCGAACCTCCCGAATGTCGGTGCAATGCATCGACTGGTCTCGGAGCTTGCCGAGAACGAGTTGTTCGCTATCGGCTTCGATCGTCGCGCGTACGGTGCGCCCGGAGGCGTCGATAGCGGTATAGGCGTAAAACGGCATCCGTGTCTTGCTCCCTTGTCGCAGGGCTCGGCCCATCCTTGGCCGCACCCACCAATAGGGATTCTCGGCTCAGGCGTTTAGGAATCCAACGAGCTTTCCCAGGTTTTTTGCGAAGAGGCGCTAGGTCTTTGGGTTGGAGCCGCTGACGGCGACCTGCCGGTACGCTGTCCAACGTTAGGAGATGTTTCGCAAGTCTCGAACCGGAATGGTCGATGAGGAACTCGGTCGGGCCGACGACGACCTATATTTGCCCGAGGGCGATTCCGTGCCGGAGGGGCCGCCACCGTCGCACCTGGTCGAGGCGGGGACGATCGCTGCGGTCTTGCTAGCGCTGTTTGCCGCCGACCGGGCGATAGAATTGGCGAGTCACGAGAGGTCGCGCCTAGTCCTTAAGTCGGTCAAGGGCATCGTGCTCTACGATCTCCGGCCCGCGCTGGCGATTCTGGCCATCCTGTTCTTCGTGTTGCTTCTTCTTGCGCCCCGATTTTCGCGCATCGTCGCGCCACCCGGCCCATGGCGGATGGTGAGGCTCGTCATCGGCTCCATCGGGCTGTGGCTGATCCTCGGAGCAGTCATACCGGCTGTCCTGGCGTTTCAAGGCAAGCCGCCAATTGGATCGCTTGCCCCTTTGGCCGATTTAGTCGAGCCCGAAACAGCCGCCTGGTGGCCGCTGTCGATGGGGGTCGTGCTGCTCGTCATTGCCCGCTGGACCGCCTACTTGCGATTGCGCCCGGTGGAGGAGCCGGGCGGAGATCAGGGCTGGACATAGGGCTTAACCTTGCCCGCTTCAACTTGATCGAGCCAGTCCGTGATGCCGTTTTCGCCCTCAATGCCTTGTATTCGCGGAATCCGGGTTCTGTCGAACGCCGGATCGCCGGCAGGCCGCGAGGGCCCCGCGCCTACGAGCACCACGGCTGGAATCTCGACCTTGCCCCCCTTCCATTGAAAGCCCCTAAGCAAGCTTTTATCGCGTGGTGACATGCCGTAGGGCAGCGCAAGCGGGGCAATGCCCGTGCCCAGCCGCGCCAAGATCTGGGCGCCTCCGCCGATCTCCGCCTTGACCTCGTCGTCGCTGAGCCGGTCGAGCCGCCGGTGGGTCATCGTGTGATTGCCCAGTTCGCAGCCCCAACTTCTGAGCAACGCGACTTTATTGGAAACGAGCGAGCGTTGACCCCAAAGGTTTGGCAGCACGAAGAAGGTCGCCCGAACCGGAAAATCGGGATGGTGCGTCGCGAAAGCTTGCCAAACGCCGACCGCGCATTCGGGGTCAACACTGCCGTCGGGCAGAATTTGAAACTGACTCGGATGGGCGTCGTCGAAAGTGATGGCAACCGGCGAAGCGCCCGCGGCGAGGGGCATTTTCCCCGCAATAAACTGCCCGATCGTGATGGGGCGGAACCCCATCTTGTAAAGTCTCTCCAGATCGCCGCGAAAGCGCGCGATCGAGCGATCCCACCGAGCCTCTTGCGCAGCTATCTTGTGGTACTCGATCACGAACACCCCGCCGTGCAGGTTGCCGGGGCGGTTGCTCACGCGCGCCAGTACGGGCGTCGTTCTGGCTGCAGTCGTAGCGGACGGCGGGGCTTTACGGGCGCATCCGGCCGTCAGCACCGCAGCAACAACCAGGGCCGAGCTAACTCGCATCGCGCCTGGATTATCCTCGCTCTCACGCTCGTTCCGCTTGGTCTAGGCTGCCGTGGCGGGGCCCCGCCGGACGCCGCTCGTCCCTCGCCCAAGATCCTTGCTAAGGCAGCGCCCCCGGCGGAAAGCCGCATCATTTTCACCCGCCCTGAGCATGTGCGCGGCATCTATCTCACCGCATGGTCGGCGGGCAGCGCGCGAAAAATGACCAATACGCTCGCGATGTTGCAGCGCACCGGCCTAAACACGGTCGTGATCGACGTGCGCGATGCAGGGTTCGTTTACATGAAGACGGGAATCAAGCTCGCCGACGAGAGCCACGCGACCCACAACGCGGTCGCCAAGCCTAAGGACCTGCTAGCACGCCTTGCGAAAGCGGGCGTGTACCCGATCGCGAGGATCGCGTGCTTTCGCGACCAGTTCGTGCCCAAGGCAAACCCCAAGCTGGCGGTGCTTGATCGCAGGGGCAAAGTGTGGAAGGACCGTTCGGGCCATAGCTGGCTCGATCCTTATTCCAAGACGAATTGGGACTATCTCGGACAGATCGTCGACTACGCGCTGGAGGTCGGCTTTCCGGAAATTCAACTCGATTACGTACGGTTTCCGAGCGAGGGCGACCCCGAGAATCAGGTGTTCCCGAGCCGCAGCGCCTACCCCGACCCCAAGGCGCGGCCCGAGGATGTTATAGCCGCCTTCGCGCAGGCTATCAAGGCGAAAGTGAAGGCTCGCGGCGGCGTGCTCTCGGCCGACGTGTTTGGGATCATCTCCAGCACCCAAGATGATCAGGGCATAGGCCAGGAGCTCGAGAAGATCGCCGCCCCCTTCGATCTGATCTGCCCGATGGTGTATCCCTCACACTTTGCCAAGGGCGAGTACGGCATCGGCGATCCGAATGCGTCGCCCCACGCGATCGTGGTCAAGAGCCTGCTCGACTATCGCAAGCGCCTGCCGGGCAAGAAGATCAGGCCCTGGCTGCAGGATTTCTCGTTGGGACGGCGCTACGGGGCGAAGGAAGTGCGGGCGCAGATCGACGCGGCGGTGGAGGTGGGCTACAGCGAATTCCTTCTCTGGAACGCGGGCAACGTCTACACCGAGGCCGCGCATGCCAAGCAGCCCGCCCTGACCGCGACCGCGGAGCACCCCAAACCTACGACCACACCAAAGACCGGCGCGTAAACTGTCGCTCATGCTCGCTTTACTCCTCGTCCTCGGCCACGTGCAGGGCGCGACCGTGCACGTCGACCTGGTTCGTGGGGCTAGCATTCCCGGCCAGCCATTGCGCTATTGGGAGGCGGCCGATACCACGATCGATTCGACGACCCCCGACTCCAACTTGGGGGGCGACAACACGATGGTTGGCGGCGAGGGCAAGGCCATGCTGGTCCGCTTTGGCGGGATCGATCGAATTGTGGGCCCGGGGGCGAAGATCGTTAAGGCTCGACTTGTGCTCGCATATGCGGGCCGTGACCGGCCGACTCGCGTTTCGGTCGCGGAGATGTTGACACCCTGGGGCGAGGGACCGCGAAAGGTTCTCAACGCCTCGATCCGCCGAGGGCTCCGCGAAATGGCGGCTGGCGGCCACTCGATTCGGGAGGGAACCCCCAGGTGGTCGGCCACTTGGCGCGAGCGCCGCGCCGGGTTTGTTTCATGGCAGGAGCCGGGAGCGCAGGGTAGCGGCGATTCTCGCGCGATTCCTGACGCTAGGTTGGAACCGGTGGGCGACGACCACGTGGCGATCGCCGGACTGGATGCTGCGGTTCAGCGGATGGCCGACCGGGACTTCGACAACCACGGCTTTCGACTTGCGTTCGATGCCCCCGTCGAGCTGTTCTCATCCGAGGCGATGGACTCTCGCCCTCGGCTCGAGATCGACTATTTGCCCGGCGCCCCGCCCTCGGGGCCAGACCTTGCGGTGACTCTGATCGAGCATTCATCGGCAGACGAGTCGACCTGGATCGCGCACGTTCGCAATGTGGGCGATGCAGTTTCGGGCGGGTTCGTGGGTCGCTGGCTTGTCCAGGAGCGCCCAGGCTCTTCCGTTGAGATCGACCGTGGGCTCAAGCCGGGCGAGGAGCAGACGTTCGCGATTCAAGTTCAGCAGAAGGCCATGCGGGAGGATCACCGCACTAGCCCGATCGCATTCCAGATCGACCCGAAGGGTTCGGATGCGCGGTCCGATAACGATTTTCTCGAGGTTCAGGAAGGCGCTCGACCGGTCGCTCTCGCCCTCGACGATCCGACCGACCAGGCCCGGGCTCGGGACGCGGTTAGGCTGCTGAATGACGTCGTATTACCGCAGAGTCGGTTCAGCTTCGCCCCCGACGGCGTGCTCGAGCGCGTGCGGATTCAGGCTTTCTCCCAGCAGGGCGCTGCCAATTCCTACGCGCCCGACAAGGGCGCGGCCCCTATCTCTATAGCGCGGCATTTGGTTGGACTCTTGGGGACCTCGCTGGATCGGATCGTCACAGTTAGCAAGGTCTCCGCTCCAGATCGGACTTGCGGCCCCCTGTTCGGTGGCCTCTTGCACTGGGGCGATACGCGCTATGAGGGCTACCTGCCGCCGCAAATCGAGGTGCCGTACGAGCCGATCTACCGACCCGTCTTCGAAGCGATCCGGCTCGAGCCGACCGACCTGCTTTGCGCAACCGCGGTCGCCGAACTCAATCGACCCCTAGATCCACGCCCGCAGAGCCCACCATACATGCCGAGCACGGTGCTGGTGCGGGCGCTCGACGGTGCCGGCCGCGAGGCGCCAGGAGTCAACCTCGACTTTCTTCAGACTTATGGTGACGTGCTTGACGATCCCAAGCCGACCTTCAGCCTGACCACCGATTCCAACGGCATCGCCATCCTGCCCAACCGTGAAGGAGGACCCGGCCTTAGAGCCAACCCGTTCGGCAAGCTGGACAACGGCAACGCTTCATTTCTGATCAAGGCGACGACCAACGGGGAATCGGAATGGGCGTGGCTGCACGCTTGGCGCGTTCAAGACTCCTATTCGCGCGGAAACGCGGCGGCCGCCATCATCGAAATCCCGTTCAATCTCCCTGCCGCGCCCCTCGATCGGAATGTAAACCTGGCGAAGGATCGCCTGGTCAGCGATTCCACCAATCTTTTGCCTGCAAGGCTGGCCGCGCTCGTCGACGGCAATCCATCCACCGATGTCGCCGTGGGAGCGAAGGCGGGCGATTGGATCGAGATCGATCTTGGCCGCGACCGCCCCGTTGGCGAAGTACGGTTGACGTTCGATGATCTTTCGTTTTGGGACCGATACGACCTGCTCACCTACGGAACGGGCCAGACTGCGGCCGAGGCGATACCGTGGGCGCGGGAGATGAATCTGGGATGGTCGATTTCAAACCGGTCGGACGTAGTGGGGCCCGGCAGATTCCAAGTCGCCTACCGGGGCCCATCGGCGAGATTCCGCTTCCTCCGCATCGTGAATCGTTCCGACGCAGCGCCGGGAGCTAGACTCGCCGAAATAAGCGTCACGCCCGCGCGTCCGCCCGACGCGCAACCGTAAGGGAATATTCTCTGAACGCCAGGCCCACCCGCGGGCACTCAAGGATTGCGCGACTCGCGCCCCAAAGGAGACCGCCATGCGTCCTAGCCTCAACGTCCGACTCGCGTCCGCTCCCGCCACCTTGCTCGGCGGTGCCATCCTCGCCCAATGCCTTTGGCCGACCGCCGAGGCCGCCTCGCAGCAAGACGGCGCGTGGGAGCCGTTGCCCAGCCGCCCGCGCGAGATGCCGCGCCCTCGGCCCAAGCCGGCCCCGGCCAGCCGCGAGTACCTAGAAGCTATCTCCCGCACCGCCGGCATGGTTGGAGACGGACGCGTGCGCGGGCTCGCATCCACCAACGGCCTTGACCTGCTCAACCTCACATGGGAAGATACGGGCCGCTACAAGAACGCCTCCGTCGGCCCCAACATCAGCGACATGACGCTCCAGGTCGAGACGCCGAGCTACCGGGGCCAGCCCGGCCGTGTGCGGTGCATGCCGGTGATCCGCTATCCCAACTTCTCCGACCGTACCGCCGACGTGGACCCGCGAGATTTCACCCTGCTTGTGGGGAACCAGCGGCATCGCCCGCTCAAGCGCGTTTCGCTTTATGAGTTCCTCGGCGATCCCTGCCGGTTTCTCTCCAAGCCCGATTCGTGGCTTGGCGCGCATCGATCTTTGCTCGCGCCGAGGGACGAACGAGTGCTGGTGAGTGCCCAAGCCTGCTTCATGCCCGTTCCCCAAGGTGGCCTCGCCACGTTCAACCCGGTTTTGTTTAATTACCAGTCGGTGTCCGGCGATCCGGCCGTGCTCACCATCCTCGCCACCCGCGAGGGCACGAGCGTGACCATTATCGACAACAAGCGCGACGCGTTTGCCGAGGGTGCGGCCTGGGGCCAGAGGCTGTTCCATAACGACGGGGGCGAGCGTTCGAGCCTCACCGCCGAGCGCCAGAGCGAATTCATCGCCCACGGAGGCGACGACGGCAAGACGGTGCGACCTTCTTCCGGACTATCCATGGTGCTGCTCATTCAGGTTCCGCTAAAGCAGAAGCATGCCTTCCGCAGGTCGTTCGAGGTTTCGGGCGGCTACGGCGGCGTAGCCTCGGACATGGCGGCGAAGGCGGCGCCGTCCGCGCGGAGCGACGTCGAAGCGGCCGTCATCGGCCACGGCGAGGCGGAAGGACCCTTCACCGAGATCGATAACCTCTCGATCGAGCGCGACGACCGCTACCCGGTGCGCGTCACCGTCCAGTTCTACAAGGCGACCAGCAACGGCGTGGTGAGCGAGGGCGACATGGCCACGATTCATGACCAGATCGAAGGCGTCTACGCCCATGGCGATGTCGTTGGCAGCCTCGTCACCGAAGGCGAGACCGGGCGCATCACCGAGTACATCGGCTGCAAAGTGCAGCCGCACGACTGGTGGCAGCGCTTCTGGGAGCGCCACGAGCAGAACACCGGCGACAGCCGCGAAGAAGCGATCCGCAAGTTGCGCCGCCTGCTTGGCTACGACTACGAAACGAGGCCAGTCTGCGAGCTGTATTTGCGCGACGTGCTCAGGGGCCGCAAATAGAGCGCTACTCGTCCACCCGGCTGAAGTAGATTACGGTGACCGTATGGTTTGGGGTGATCAGGTCCCCGTAGATGCGCGAGAGCATGTCGATCACGTCGTCCTGGCTTCGAAACTCGGGATTCTCACGCTCGATGTCGCGAGGCGAAAGCTCGCTCACCTTCTTGACCTCCACTCGGTCGAGAATGGCGGAGTAGAGCTTTTGCCTTCGCGCGAAGCGGGGGCCTACCGTGATCCAGGCGATCTGCCCAGCTCGGTATTTGTCGCCTTTGTCGCCAAGCCGGATCGTAACCGTCTTCCGGTTGTTCTTGAGCACGTCGCCGTACAGGTCGGAGTAGAAGTTGAGCGCAAACATCGCGTTCTCTATTCTAGGTGATTCTGCCAGGTGATTCCAACAAACGCTGCATAGGACCGTCGAACGAGGCGAACCCACAATCCGTGATACATTAGAAGGTGCGTAGGCAGGCGCGGGCTCAATGAGGAGTTTGTTTGTGCGTGAATCGGAGGGATCAGGGGAGGGGGGCGGCGGCGAGGACGATCCCGGCCGATTCGCCGATGTGATCGCCTATGCCCGGGGTGAGTTCAAAGACGGCCGTTCCGAGCGAGAAGTCGTGCGGCTCCTGATGAAAATGGGGCATCCCGCCGCGATCCGCGGTCTCGTGCACGAGGTCTATTACGACACGCTCGGGGTCAGCGACAATGACCGTGCCATCGAGTTCCTCTTCCGAATCTTAAGCCTGCCGTTGTTCTTTTGGCTGCTGTTTCAGTTGCATCAAGCCTGGTGGACGATTCCGCTGGTGCTCGCCCTCTTCGGAGCCTACATCGCGTTCGAGTGCTGGGCGATGCGCCGCTTTTGGGAGTGGCGTCGCCGATGGCGCGAACGGTCCGATCAATAGCCCCGTTCGACCGCGTAGCGCGCCATCTCGATCAGCAGTCCCGTCCTCGGTACGCCTTCGAGGGCGGCTATCGCCGCCTCCGACGCAGCCTGTGCGGCCTCGCGCGAGGCGTCGATCCCGAATAGGCCGGGATAGGTGGCTTTGCCGCGACGCCGGTCCGAGCCCGCCGCCTTGCCGAGCTGTTCGGGGGTCGAGAGCTCGTTGAGGATGTCGTCCGCGATCTGGAAGGCGAGGCCCGCGTGCTCGCCGTACGCCCGAAGAGCTCCAACCAACGCGGGCTCGGCGCCCGCCAACAATCCCCCAATTTCGCACGAGGCGGCGATGAGCGCGCCTGTCTTCTTGCCGTGGATGTTCCGCAGCTGAGCGGCGTCCACGGGTCGCCGTTCGGCCAGGATGTCGAGCATCTCCCCTCCGACGAGTCCATGGGTCCCTGCCGCTGCCGAGAGGATGGCGAGGGCTTGAACCAGCCGGTCGGACGAATGGGGCGAGCCCGACAGCGTCCGGTAGGCGAGGGCAAAGAGCGCGTCTCCAGCTAGGATCGCCACCGCCTCGCCGAATTGGCGGTGGCAGGTCGGCGCGCCCCGACGCAGATCGTCGTCGTCGATCGCGGGCAAATCGTCGTGGATGAGCGAGAAGCAGTGCACCAATTCAAGCGCACACCCCGCATCGAGGAGGCTTTCCGCCGGTGCTCCAGCTACGATGGCTGCGCCCATGCAGAGCACGGGCCGGAGGCGCTTGCCGGGGGCCAGACACGAATAGCGCATTGCCTCGTGCAACTCGGTCGGGCTCTGACTGGCGGGAGGCAGCAACTCGGCCAGGCGCGCGTCCACCATCGCCGCAAGTTCGATTCGGCGGGCTTCCACGCTCACGGGGATCGAAGTCTACCAGCGGCCCTTAAGCAGGCGCGGCGCTGGTAGAATCGACCCGCCATGGCCGAGATTCGTCCCTTCCAGGGGCTCCGCTTCACGCCGTCGGCAGGCCCCCTGGATCATCTCGTCGCCCCGCCCTACGACGTGCTTTCCGAAGACGATCGCGACGGTTACGGGGCGCGCAGCCCGCACAACGTCGTCCACCTCACCCTCCCCGAGCAACGGCCCGACGACCGTAGTAAGTACATCAAGTACGCGCGGAGCGCGGCCGCGCTCGCCGAATGGCGGCGCGAGGGCCTCCTCGCACCCGATCCACCCAGCTTGTACCGCTACACGCAGACGTTCGAGGTCGAGCATCTCGGGGGTCCGTTCACCCGCACTTCCTTGATCGCCCTAATCAAGGCCGAGCCCTACGAGAAGGGCGTGGTTCTCCCCCACGAGCAAACCTTTCCCAAACACAAAGAGGATCGGTTGCGCCTCCTGGAGGCAACCCGCGCGCATCTGGAGTGCATCTTCGGGCTCTACGAGGACGCGGCGGGCACGGTGCTCGGCGCGATCGCGAAGGCGCCGGCGGCGGGCCGAGTGGAAGTTGGCACCGCGGACGACGTCAACCAAAGGCTTGAAGTCATCCAAGACCAGGCGGCATGCCGCGCCCTCTGCTCGATGTTCGAGGGCAAGAAGATTTGGATCGCGGACGGGCATCACCGTTACGAGACCGCGTTGGCATTCCGCGCTGCGATGGGGCTGCACGCCGCCCCGATCGCCGAGGACTACCTGATAATGGCCCTCAGCTCGATGTCGGACCCCGGCTTGGTATTGCTCGCCACCCATCGAATCCTCAAGCCCCTTTCTTTTGATCCCGCCGAGGCCTTGGAACGGCTCGGGTCGCATTTCAGTCTTGAGCCCCTTCATAACTCGCGGCTTTGGCCCGCCTTACAGGCCGCCTCGGCAGAGGGAGAGCGCGTCCTCGGACTTGCGATGCCTGGCGGCCGCGGCTACCTGCTTCGCGCAATCGACCGGGATGAAGTCCTGAGCCTGATTCCGGCCGGTGGTTCGTCGAGGCTGCGTGAACTCGACGTAACCGTGTTGCACGGCGTCGTGCTGGAGAGTCTCCTTCGGGTCAGCGTGGACGACATAAGCTATACGCGCGATCCCGACGATGCCATCGCCGCGGTCGATCAAGGCGCCCCCGCCGCTTTCCTCATGAACCCTCCAACCGTCGATGATATGAGGCATATAGCCCTAGGCGGCGAGAGGATGCCGCAAAAATCGACTTACTATTTCCCTAAGGTGCTCAGCGGCCTCGTAATGTGGTCGCTGGCGGATTTCTAGAAGATGGTCGTTCACTTACTCGGCACCGGGGCGGCGGAGGGCGTGCCCGCCCTCTACTCGGGCAGCCGCGTTAGCCAATACGCTCGCGAGCATGGAGGCAAGGACGTGCGCACGCGCTCGGCCGCGCTGATCGACGGCGCGCTCAAGATCGATCTTGGCCCCGACACGCTTATGCAGTCGCATCGCGACCACCTCGACCCGCGCGACTGGTCCGGCGTGATCTTTACTCACGGTGACGACGACCATTGCTCGCCTCGGGAGCTCCAATACGGGCTGTATCCCTTCAACGAGATGGAATATCTCGGCTTCACCCTCTATGGCAACGACCGGGTGTGCGACCGGATCCGATCGACCTATCCCGACTGGCCAATCGAATGCGTCCAAACCCGCAGCTTCGAGGCGTTCCAACATGCCGAGTTCGTCGTCACGCCAATCGAGGCCAACCACAACCGCAAGGAAGACTGCCAGAACCACATCATCCAGCGCGCGGGGAAGGCGTTGCTCTACGCTACCGACACCGGCGTATGGCGCGCGCCGACCTGGAACTTCCTGAAGGATTTTCGGCTCGACGCCCTCGTGATCGAGTGCACGGAAGGGCTTTGCGCGACTGGCTTCGACGGCCACCTCGACCTGTTCGAATGCGCCGAGGTGGTCGCGCGCCTAAGAGCCCAGGGCAGCCTCAATCCCAAGGCGCGCGTCGTCACCACCCACCACAGCCATCTGGGCAATGCGACCCACGGCGAACTCACCAAGGCCCTTGCGCCGCACGGCATCGAGCCCGGGTTCGACGGCATGGTCTTCGAGCTCTGACGCTTTCCCGAGTCCCCGGGCGTCTCTAGCGGTAGCCAAGGGACTGGCGTTCCATCGGCCAGGAAGGCCCTAACCCTCCTGGACGGCGTTGCGACCGCGCCCCTGGCCCTCCAAAATCGGCGGTTAGCGCCGAAAGCAAGGCTAGCGAGATGGCGATCGTCAGCAAGTGGTTTGGGTTTGATCAAGGCGAGGTGTACGAAGCGGCGCTTCGGGACTTCGAGCTGGGGCGCTTCGAAGAGGCGGCGGAGGCGTTTCGAACTTGCCTGGAGGACGGTGTCGATCCCAAACTTCGGCGTTTGGCTCGCTACTACCTTGCCGAAAGCTGGTCGAGCGCGGGTCAAGCCTATCTGCGCGAGCGTAACGGCGAGGCTGCGGCAGCCAGCTTTGGCGAGGCGATCTCGCTGTGTCCACGCTATGCTGATCTCCACCTAGGGCTGGCCCGAGCGTGTCGGCTCATCGGGAATGCCGGGCGGGCGGCGAATGCGCTGACGACCGCGCTCGAGATTAACCCTCGATACGTTGAAGCGGCCCTACTGGAAGGAATTTTGCTGTATGAAGCCGGGCGAGACGAGGAGGCGCTCGTTCGCTGGGCGGAAGCTTTGGATTGGGATCGCGCGCCTGGAGGGGAAGCGCTCCAAACCGCGCTGGATTGCCACCGGCGAGGCGCGAGGCAGGCGGCGGTGGAAGCGATCGAGAAGTTGCAGTGGCCTGGCGAATCGGAGGCGACTTTGCGCGGGCGCGTCGCCGCCGGCTACATTCGAGATGGCGATTTCGAACTCGCGGCGGCCGAGTATGAGCGGGCCGTGCGGCTAGCGCCGGGGTACGCCGACTTGCGATGCAAGTACGGGCAAGTCTTGTCGAGCCTTGGCCGTGCCCCCGAGGCGGTGGAGCAGCTTCTAGCGGCTCTGGCGATCAACGAGCGCTACGTCGAGGCTATGGTCCATCTCGGTCTCGCTCTGCGTAGGCTTGGCCAGGAGCTCGAAGCGGCCGACCAGTTTCGCAAGGCGCTCGATCTCGATCCCTATCACCCGATCGCCCAGCGCGAGGCGGCGCGGCTGCCCGCGCTCCGATCTGTGCGCTGACCCACTTGCTCGTGGGCGACGTCGAGCAGATGGACCCGCTGCCCCTGCCCGAGCGGCACTTCGACTGCGTCATCTTCGGCGATACCCTCGAGCACTTGAAGGAGCCGGAGGCGCTCCTTAGGCGGTTGCGGCGGCACGTCAAACGGGATGGCCTGCTGATCGCCAACGTCCCCAATATCGCCCACTGGTCGGTTATCGTGG
>JACOSL010000005.1 GCA_016179045.1 Fimbriimonas ginsengisoli
CTCGGCATGATAGAACTTGCTTGCGCCGCTTCGCCTCTCGGAGATGCCCGGGGTGTAGCTCGCCGCCCCGTCGCCGAGCACCGCATCAGTCACCCCCGCTCCATCCCGCTTGTAGGTCTTAGTGCCAGCCGAGTCGGTCTTTCCTACCCTCGTGTCTAGCCCGTTGTACGTAAAAGTGTTCGTCGCGGTCGAAGGATAGGTGATGGAAGTTATCCTGTCCTCGTAATCGTAGGCTACCGTTGTCGTTTGGCCGCCGCTGGTGACGCTGGTCGTGCGCCCGGCCGCGTCATAGCCATACGACTTCGCCCCTGCCGTCAGCATTTTGTCCCCCGAATCGAAGGTGTAATTGTCAGTCGAGCCATTGAGGGTCTTGCTGAGCCTGTTGCCGTTGGCATCGTATGTGTACGAAGCCGAATACCCGCTTGCACTCTCGGAAGTGATCTGGTCGATCGCATCGTATCCATAAGACGTCGTCGCGCCGCCCACCGTCTTCGAGGTGAGATTGTTGGCCCCGTCGTAAGCGTAACTTTCCGACTCCAGCACGGTCGCCGACGAGTTCTTGTGGGTGACGCTCGTTATGCGCGAGCGCGAGTCGTAGCCAAGGTCGGTGTACGCCCCGCTCGAGAGGGTCTGGCGGCTGAGGCGCGAGTCGGCGTCGTAGGTTCGGCTCGTGGTCTCGGAATAGGGATTGCCAAGCGAGGTCAGGCGAGAATCGGCGTCGTACGAATAGGTCGTGGTCCCCACCCCCGTCTCCACCATCGAGGTTCGCCGCCCCGCCGAATCGTAGCCGTAGGTCATGTTGCCCTGCGGGGTGTTTAGCGCGGTCGCCTGGGAGGCGGCGTCGAAAGTCCACGAAGTGGTGCCGATGGCGTCCACCATCGAGGTGCGCCGCCCGGCCGCGTCGTAGGCGAAGGTGACGTTCGGGCCGGAGGGGTAAGTGATGCCGGTCTGCCGCCCCGCGTCGTCGTATCCGTAAGTTATCGACTGGGAAAGCGGGTTGGTGTAGCCCGAAATCTCGCCGTTGCCGTTGTAGGTCCAGTGCTCGACCGCCGAATCGGGGAGGGTTAGGCTCGAAACCTCGCCCCGCGCGGTGTAGGCGTAACTTCTGGCGTACCCGCGCCCATTGGTCAC
>JACOSL010000033.1 GCA_016179045.1 Fimbriimonas ginsengisoli
CATGCCGAGCGCCTCGGCTCGAACGTCATGGAGACCGATTCGAGCCAGAGCGCGACGGCGACAAAGAGTTACGATGCGTTCGGGCTGCTGATCGCCTCGTCAGGGTCGTCGAGTTCGCCGTTCGGATACGTGGGCCAGCAGGGTTATCAGTCGGATGCGGATTCAGGGCTGATGCTGCTGGGACATCGGTATTACGACCCCAGCACTGGGCGTTCCCTCACGCGGGACCGTGCCAAAAATGGGCGCAACTGGTACGACTATTGCGCAAACAAACCAACGAAGTGCGTCGACAGGGACGGTCAAGTACCAGCGGTGATAGCAATAGCTCTGGTGGACCCTGAGCCGATTTCAAAGACGATCTTCATTGTCGCAGCTGCTGTGGTCACGCTTTGGTGCATATTTAAGTTGTCGCACTTGGAGGATTCGCCGGTCCACCCACCCGATAGCGGCCCACCAGGCGGTACTATTCGCGGACCCCGGACAACGCGACGGTATAACGATAAGGGTTGGCCGCAGGTCGATCGAGATTGGGACCCGAGGGAAGACCCACCGGACCACAGTCATGATTGGCCCGGGGGGCCAGCTCACGAGGGTGGTCGGCGCCTGCCTCGGCCGCCCATCGGAGACGATCCACCGCCGCCGTGGAGAGCTCCGGGCCAGCCGCCTTACTCCGGAGGGGGTGGGTGGTGAGAGTGGCGCCGGCCAGAATGGCAAAGCTGAGGGCGTTGATGCTAGCGGCGAAGCTCGTCGTCCGCCGGACAGGGGGACGGTTGGTCCTCGAATGACAGATTGCAATCCGTACGCTGCCGTCGAGCGTTCGTTCGGCGTCCTTCACGACGCCGAGGTGCACGGCGTCGAGGCGAACGAAGACTGTGGCGTCCTCATCGTCACCAGTCATCGCGTCGTCGGGAGGCAGCGAGTGCGAATCGATTGCCTTGAGGAACCAATTGTCGTGTGCTCGGGGCTGTTGGCTCCGAGCATCGTTTCTCACGTGCTTGTTTGCACACGCTCCGACGACGGGCAGTACTTGGGCGCAAAGTACGACGACAGCGCTGGCGTCGTCGCCGGGCAACTAGAGTTCGCATCAGAGGAGCCGGTGCTGTTCAAGATGGTGATGCAAGATCTTGAGTGCAGTTGGGCGATCTGCTTTGTAGTGCTATACGGAGGCTCAATTTGCATTGCCGGTAAGGGTGAGCTAGACCTCGATGCGATAAAAGGGCCGCCTTGGACATGAGCACGAGCCGAACGCACGACGCGGACTCGCGGCTGTGCAGACAGACCTTCTCGAGCGGGGCGTACACCGACCTTGGCTACGACTACCGCTCGCGCATCACGAGTGTCAGCCACAAGAACTCGTCGGCGGGGGTGATCTCGAGCGAAAGCTATGTTTACGATTCGGCAAACAACCTGAGCTCGAAGACGGTGGATTCGGCAGCTCGAAGACGGTGGATTCGGCTACTACCACGTACGGCTACGACGCGATCGACCAACTGACCTCCGAAACCGCGCCCACCTTCACCGCAACCTATACCTACGACGCGAACGGCAACCGCACCGGCAAGACGCAGGGCGGGGTTACCGACACCTACACGGTGGATTCGGGCGACAAGCTCACGTCCACCTCGACGAAATCCTACACGTACGACGCGGCGGGGCGCACGACGGGCGTGACCTCGGGCGGGCAAACCACGACGGTGGCTTACGACTACGAAGACCGCATCACCAGCATCACCTACCCCTCCACCGCGACCAACACCTTCACCTACAACGGCCTCGACACGCGCGTGGGCAAGGTGGATTCGGCGGGAACCAAGACCTGCAAGCGCGACGGCGCGGGCGTCACCGATCCGGTGCTGAGCGATGGGGTGGCCAACTACACGCCCGGCGTCAGTGAGCGGCGGTCTGGGGCCAGCAAGTTTTACCACTCAGATCGGATGGGCACCGACTCCAGGCTCACCGATTCAACGCAGGCTACAACGGACACGAAGACCTTCGACGCGTTCGGGATGCTGGTCGCCTCCACCGGCTCGACCCCGACGCCCTTCGGCTACGCGGGCGCGTTCGGCTACCAAGAGGACACCGACTCCGGGCTCAAGCTCCTTGGCCATCGCTATTACGACCCAAGCACGGGGCGATTCTTGACCCGGGATCGTGCGAAGCATGGGCGAAACTGGTACTGCTACTGTGCATCCAACCCGCTGGCAAACCTCGATCCCGACGGTCACGAGCAACGCTCCCGGGATTTGATCGTGGCGGGAGATACGAGCGGCATTGCCGGGGGCGCTTGGCCGTACTACATCATGATGACGGGAGACCTGCTAAACGGCCCGAAGAGGGATGTGATGTTTGATCGCCTAGTGCACTTTACTGGAACTACTGTCATCTTTTGGGGCCACGGCGGGGAGGGCTACGTTCGAATTAGCCAGGGATCGAGCGGCGAGCTGCGTGCCGATTTCTTCATCGCGGTGCAACAGGAACGAGCGCGCCTAGGGTTGAAAAAAATTCCTCATATCCAAGTGGACCAATGCAGCACGCTAGCCGACAAGAACTTTGTCACGGTCCTGCAACAAGTGGCAAGCTTTGTGGAAGGCTACGCCGACACATGCCCTACATCACAAAGGGTTTACTATAGATCTATTCCCCTATACCCCGTTTTCTTCACACCAATCATAGTCGATCCGTGGCCGAATTATACGTCGTTCACTACTGGTCAAGGATCAGGAGGAGGTTCCCCTCGACCTTGATCGCAGCCACCCAAGCGGCGGGCATCGGAGCGTGTGGTTGGAATGGCGACAGGATAAACTTAGGTTATGGGCATGACGCTGTCTCCTCGACACTATTGGAAGATTGTGGGCCTCGTCGCTGCTGGCGTAGCCCTAATTGGCTACTGTTCTATCCACCTAGTGCGCCTCAGCTATTACGATTTCATACTCGATGTGAAGTCGTACGCTCGGGCGTACCGCTGCATTCATGGGGCGTGGCCGAACTCGATCAGAGTGCTTGAGAATGCCCTCGAGAAGAAGAAAGGTGCTGCCTTAGAGCAAAGGCGACTCAGGTTGCACTTGGTGATCACTCTAGCTTCCGGGGGACAACACGACCAGCTTGCCATCGGTATTCGTGCGTGGAATCTGCCAGCACAAGTGGAAGAATGCGACCTAGCGGACGGGTGCACAGTCGTTGCCGATTCAATCGTGACCGACGTTGGACCGCCTCCGAGCCTGGTAGCGGCTCGGCTCGCAAAGCCACTCCTGGAGAAGTTGTCCGTGCTCTTTCGGGCTCGTGCCGGGCGCTGGGCTACCTCAGCAAATGAGCTGCTCGGATCCTTTCCGAATGAAATGCGAACCGTGCCCTCCGTGAGAGGAACTCCAGCCACAACGCTTGATGCTACAAACGTAACAATCGTGGAGAGTCGCAGGCTGTCAGGTGCGCCATCCGCTAAGGTTGAGGAAGGCTGCTATTACTACGTCGATGTATTCGGGTGGAGATATGACCTGAGTTGCGATTACCCATCTGCTCCGTGATCTCCAGCCAGTCTACGTGTACGATTCCGCGTGCACCCTGACGAGCATGACGGTGGATTCGGCCACCACCACCTACGGCTACGACGCGAGCCAGGGGATGACCAGATATTGGTCATGTCCAGTCCTTCCGAATCGCGAACCAGAGGGCGCTTCAATGTACCAGGGTAGTTATACGCGGTTTGCGGTGTACAAGAACTACGTCGTCGAATCGTCGCAGCTTGAAGATACTGGACGTATCTTATAATGAATAGGCGACCTTGGTGATCGACGGTGATGGGGCCTTACGTTTCCACCCTAGATGACTAGGAGTTTTGGGCATCCCTCGGCCCACCTCGTCGGGTGCCGAGGGTCTATCTCCTCTGTCGTCTTTCACCCTATCCCCTCCTCCCCAGGCGCCTAACAGCTGCGCAAGGCTCGGGTCGCTTCTATGTTGCGCCCAGGGGCACGGTCGGACCGAGGCGCCTGCCTTCATAAACGGCGAGAAACTTATCGAACTGGGCTTCCCAGTTCAGCTCCTCGCCCGCCGCCTTCTTGCAGGCGCCCACGTAGTCCGCGTACAGCGAGGAGCGGGAGATGAGCATCGCCTCCGAGATCGCGGCTACGAACGAGGGATAGCTCCATTCCTGCATTACGATGCCGCAACCGTACTGGCGCACGAATTGCACATGCTGCGGGTGGGGCGCGGTGATCGCGGGCACGCCGGACGCGATGTACTCGAAGAACTTGTTTGAGGCCGCGTAGAGGGTGTTCTCCTTGCCCGGGTTCCAGGTGACGATGCCCCACGAATAATGCCGCCGGAGGGCGCCCAAGGTCTTGTTGTCGACGATCCCCTTGTACTGCACGTTGTGGCGAAGCTTCCTGATCCGGTCGTGCATTTCGTCGGGCCCGGAGATCGGGCCGAACATGTCGATGGGAAACGAGCGCGAAGTGTGGATGAGGAAGTAGTTGGCGAACGTGGTGTAATAGCCGATCGAGCCCTGGCTGATCATCCTGCCGTTTCGCTCGGTGGCTGGAAGGATGGGTTCGGGATCGACTCGTGAATTCGCGCAGTTCAACATGACAACCGACGGGCGCTCGAGCAGCCAGCATCGGATGGCGTCTCTTGCCGCCCGGTTATGCTCGGGAAACACGATGACGTCGAACCGATCGCGAAAATGGGCGTTCAGCCAAACGTCGGCATCGCCGTACGGCTCGACCATCTCGATCGCGTAATACACGACCTTCTTCGGCCGATGCTTTGCGCGAAGCAGCGCGGGCAGGCAGAACGTGCAGAAGATCACGAGCACGTCCGGTTTGATCTCGTCGATTCGTTTGGCGAGCTTGGCGGCGTACTCCGCGCGGCCCGGCGGCCATGCGTAGGGCTGGCGGCCGATCCTGATCGTCTCGATGTCCAGCTCGGGGTAGTGCTCGTGAACGCTCTTGCGCCCCTTCACCTCGGGTTCGAGGATCGTCGCGCGAACTCCATGGTGCGCCCCGAGCGAGGCCATGAACCGCTGAATCTGGGGGCTGCCGTAGCCCACGACCGTGTCCGCCAGCCCGACCACCCTTGTTCGGCCATTTTGGGTGCTCATGCGGTCTCCAGGTTCAATGCCTTCATGAACCCCGCACCGGAGTGGAGGCATCGCCATTCCGGGCCGAATGCGGCAAGTTGGGCACGGTAAAGGTCGTAGTGGGCGACGATGCGCTCCAAGAGGGCAGGAATCTCGTCCGCGCCAAAGTAAATTTCGCCAAGACCGGCGAAGGGCTCGGCATCTTTCCGGTCGACGAACGATAGCCCAAACGCATCGTGGCTCTCAAGGTCCATCAGCCGGTAACCGAAGACCTGGATTTCCAGACTGGCGGCGGCCTGCTGGAGTTCGATTAGCGTGTAGCTCTGCGTGGCCGTCTTCGGATCGGTTACTTCCAAGAGCCGATCCTCTCTGAGAACTAGCGCGAGGTCGGCGTTCCGCTGATCGATCTGCAGCCGGACTTGCCAGCGCCCATGAACGTTGAGGCGAAAGATAGCCTGCGCGGCATCCTTGGGACAGCCGGTTGCCACGATGACTTTCGGCTCCTCCCACTCGATGAACCACCGGCTTTCGAGTGGATTCACGAGGCCCTCGGTGACAGGCGCGGGAACTGCTGCCAAGTGCGACTGATCGAAGATGCGCCCCCTGCCGTAAAGCTCGGCAAGCCGCTGATTGGCGTGCGATTGAAGCTGGCGCGACATCCAAGTGCCGGCGGGGACGATGACCGGGATTTCTTTGCCGAGGCACTCGGCAAAGATGCCCGAGCTACGCTGGGAGTAGTTGTTGTGGTCGTATGGGATCAGCACCACGTGGCTGGTCTCGATGTGTTTCCAGTAAGCCTCCTCGCTCAGCGGCTCGGTCAGGAGCTCGACTTGTTCGTCGGGATAAAGTCGGAGCTGATTCCTCGCGTAAACGCATTCCGGATCGCCGCTCGCGGTGTTGAAGTTGGCCTGCAGCCGGATCCGGCACTTGTTCGTATCGAGCAAAGAAGCCTTGACCGACTCGACGAGAGGGATCAGGAGCGGAAAGCCTTTCTCGACCCGGGCATCGCCGATGTACGACACCACGTAGGGCGCGGGCTCGGGGGGCTTCTCACGGGCCCGCACGTGGGGGATTGGGAGGGTGCGAAACACCGGGTGCCGCCAGACCGTGTTGTACTCCTCCGTGAGCGCCTCGGTGTCGGTATAGAGCCGCACGTTCGGTCGGCAGCGACGGTGCCATGCCAAGCCGCGCTTGATCAGTCGAGTTTCCGCATCCTCGGGGCTGAAGTTGATCCTTGGATTCGGGCGAATGTTGCGGCGAAACACTAAATGCCAGCGCGCGGCGTCGAGGGCGGGATCGTCTCTGAGGGCGCCGAGCACGCCGGTTAGTTCCGCGCCCGATACGGTGGCGAGAAGCACGTGGTCCCCTGTGCGCAATGAGAGCTGCAAGTGAAGCTGCAAGAGGTCCGTCGTGAACTGGGAGATCGCCTCGCTAGTGGCCTCGACGAACCGTGAGCCGGTCGCGGTGCGCTTCTTCATGCCCTTCTGGATCGCGGTATCTAGAGAGGCGAACGGACGGCAGATCTTGTAGAGCGCTGCGCCAAGAAATCCCTTGGAGAACGGCGGCCCAAGTATCTGACCAAGAAACGAGTAAAGGCCGGAGAAATACCACGCCACTTGAAAGCGGTGAGAAAGGCCGGAGCGCAAGCGGAGAGCCCTGGCGCACAGGCGCGAGAGCCGTGTCGGGGGCCGCGCGGCCGACTCCCATCGGCCCCAGAACGTGTTCGCGAAAACCGACACCACTTGGATGCCCTCGACCGGTTCGACCGGGAAATCGCGGTGGCAGGCAAGCACCGGCTCGAACCCCAATTCGGCGGCGGCGCGCAGCACGTACAGCGCGTATTGCAGGTAATGCCCGCCCACGCTCCTGATCGAGGGCTCGACGACGATGAAGCGGCCCCGGGCTTTGGCAGATGCCATCAGGCCAGCACCTCCGCGACCGCGGGAGTCTCGATCCCGAGCCTTCCGAGCACGATGTGGCGGATGCGTTGCGAGGCGCGCCCGTCGCCGTAAGGGCTGATCGCGTGCGCCATCGCCGCGTAGGCCCTTTCGTCTTCGAGCAATCGTTTGGCCTCGGTGAAGATGAGGGCGCGGTCGGTTCCCACCAGCTTCGCGGTGCCCGCTTCCACGCCCTCCGGTCTTTCCGTCGTTTCGCGCAAGACCAGAACTGGCAAACCGAAGGCGGGCGCCTCTTCCTGAACTCCGCCGGAATCGGAAAGGATGAGCGCGCTGCGCCGCATGAGCGGGATGAACCGCCCGTACTCGGGCGGTTCGATGAGGCGTGCCCGCGCGTGGTCGCCCAGCACCGAACTTAAGGTTGCCCGCACCTGGGGGTTGAGGTGCATCGGCACCACCAGAAGCAAATCGGGGAATTCATCGAGCAGCTCTCGCGCGGCGATGGCGATCTGGCGCATCGGCTCGCCCCAATTCTCTCGCCGGTGCGTAGTGAGGGTGACGACCCGGCCTTTGTGCTCTGGGAACCAATCGTGCGAGACCTTGCCCGCGATGCTCAGCACCGCATCGACCCCCGTATTGCCGGTGCGAAAGATGGCGGCGGGATCGACCCGCTCGGCGAGCAGGTTGTCGACCGCCCATTGCGTTGGCGCGAAGTGGAGATCCGTCACAAGGGTGGCGGCGCGGCGGTTGAATTCCTCCGGAAACGGGTTGCGAATTGTGGGCGTTCGCAGCCCCGCTTCGACGTGCCCGAACGGAATGCCTCGGTAGAAGACGGCGAGCGCGGCGGTGAACGTTGTCGTCGTGTCGCCCTGCGCTAGCACGATATCCGGCTTGGTCTCCGCGATCAGCCGGTCCAGGCCCGAGAGCGCGCGCGAGGTCACCTCGGCCAAGGTTTGGCCGTGCTGCATGATGTCGAGATTGAGGTCGGGCTCAAGGTCGAATGCGCTGAGCGCCTGGGTGAGCATTTCGCGATGCTGCCCGGTAGAAACGAGCAGCGTTTCGACTTGGGCTTCGTACCGGCGAAGCTCCAAGACGAGGGGCGCAACCTTGATCGCCTCCGGTCGCGTCCCCGCGACGACGAGGATCCGCGGCCGGCGCTCGATCACGCCAGCCCCCCCACCGCTTCAAACGCTGTCAGGAATTTGGCGAATTGGTGATCCCAGCTGAGCTCTTCTCGGTGCGCCCGCACGCACGCATCGACGTAGGTCTGATATCGCCCAGAGCGCGAAATCAGAAGCGCCTCGTCGATGGTCGACATGAACGACTCGTAGGTCCAGTCGGGCATCAGCAAGCCGCAGCCGTACTTGGCGATGATCTCGGCCGCCTGGGGATGCGGCGCGGAAATGGCGGGCACGCCGGAGGCTAGGTAATCGAACAATTTGTTGGGCGCGGCGAGACGCCCGTTCTCGGTGTTTGGATTCCAAATGACGATGCCCCAAGAATAGTCTTTGCGCAGATCGGCCAGCTTCTTTTCGTCCACCACTCCCAGGTAGCGCACGTTCCTCTTCATGCCGCCGATCTCGTCCTTCAGCTTCTGCCCATAGAGGAGGCCGAGAATGTCGAGCGGGTAGCCCTGCGACCTCTCGTCGAGGAAGTATTCGGCGAACGTGACCTCATAGGCGATCGAGCCGGGGTGGATGATGCGTCCGTTGCGCTTCTCGGCGGGGAGTACGCGGTCACTGGTCGAGGAAGGGTGGACGTTGTTCACCATCACCACTACCGGCCGCCCCAGCATGTGCCCACGCCCGCCGTCGAGCGCCGCCCGGTTGAACTCGGGGTAGATGACCACGTCGATCATTGGGGCGAGCTTGCGGTTGATATACAGCTCGCTGCGCGGATAGTTGCTGAGCGATTCGAGCGAGTAGTAAACGATCTTCTTCGGGCGATGCCTCATGCGGCGAAGCACGGGCAGGGTGTAGGTACAGAAGGCGACGAGCAGGTCGGGTTTGATCTCGTCAATCCGCTTTGCGGATCGAATCACATACTCGGCGCGGCCAGGGGGCAGATAGCGCTTGCTGTGAAGGGGAATGACCTCGATGTCGATCTTCGGATACAGCTCCCGCATCGGTCGGATTTCGTCGTAGGGGGAGAAGACGATGGGCCTCGTCTGAAAATGCTCGGCGAGCGCGGTGGAGAAGGTTGGCACCTGCGGAGTGCCGTAACCGATCGTCGTTTCGCACATAACCGCGATCTTCGGACCGGTCATGGCTTGTCGCTCCTCAGCAGGATCGACAGAAAGCTGGAGCCGCAGTGATATTCCCTGAATGCGGGCGCGAACTCGCGCATGGCGGCCCGGTAGCGCTCTATTCGCGGGGTCATCCTTTCGAGCAGCGACGGGATTTCGGTCCAATCGAAGTAGACCTCGCCCGGGGAATCGTAGGAGAGCGGCTTGGTGGAGAAGGCGAGGCCGAAGTCGTCGGGGTGGGCAAAGCTGGCGAGGGTGCAGTTCAACACCACGACCTGGAGGCGGCGCGTGTGCTCGTGCAGATCGTGCAAGAGAAGGGCCTCGGTTTCCCCGTCCGGATCAGCCGCCTCGAGCAGGCGTTGCGAAAATCTGACTAGAGCCCCCGCCTCGTCCCGCTCAAAGAGCTGTACCCTCGCGAACCACCGCTGGCGGAGCGTGACCTTGACCAAGACCTGTGCCGCTCCTGGCGGGCAGTTGGCGGCAATCGTGAAGCGCGGTTCCTCGCCTGGGCAAAACCAGCGGTCCTCCAATGGGTTAAGGAGTTCGGGCGCCACGCCTCCCGCTATTATTTGGGTCGAAGCTGGGTCGGCCGGGCTCGCCTGGCGATACAGAGCCGCGATTTTCGGATAGTCGAAGGCCGCCAGTTGTCGCGACATCCAGGTTCCAGCTGGGACGATCACCGGCGTTTCCATCGCGACGCATTCGGCGAAGATTCCCGAGCTCCGTTCGGAGTAGCTGCTCGCCTCGTAGGGGATCAGCACGATCCCGCTCGTTTCAAGGTTCGCCCAATAGGCGTCTTCGGATTGCGCTTCGGTCAGGAGTTCCACCTGCTCGGAGGGGAACTTCTCCAGTTCCTTCCTCGCCATGACGCACTCGGGTTCTCCGCCCGCGATGTTGAAATTCGACTGAAGCCTAAACCTGGCCTTGCCCGTTGCGAGCAGGGTCGGCCGCACGGCTTCGGCGATTCGTGAGAGGAACTGATAGCCCTTTTCGGGCCGGGCATCGCCTTGATAGGAGATGACGCAGGGGCTCGGCGAGGGCGGTGAGGCTCGCTCCCGCAGGTGCGGGATCGGCAGGGTCCGAAACACCGACTTGCCCGCAAGCGCGTTGTACTGGCCGGTGAGCGCGTCGGTGTCCGTGTACAGCCGGACGGTTTCGGGCGCGTCCTCCCAAGCCTTCAGGCTGATTCTCCCCAATCTCACTTCGAGGTCGACGCGCACGAAGGCGGCGGTCGGGTGAATCCGCACGTTCCGGCGGAACACCAGGTGCCAGGTCGGCGCCGCCATCCTCGGCTCCCTCTTGATCGCCCGCATGAGGGCGAGCAGCTCCGCGCCCGAAGCGGTGGCCATGAGCAGATGGTCGCCCTTGGCAGGCTGGAGCCGCTCCCTCAGCGCCAGCAGGTCGTCGGTGAGCTGCCGGATCGCGCGGCTATTGCTGGCATCGTGGAGGGCTTCCGGCATGCCGAAGAGCCATTTGTGAAGCGCGGTTCGTGCCCGAACGACCGGCCCGGATCGCCAAAGCCTCCAGGCGATGGCGATCGGAAAGAACACGACCACCGCGGCGATGCGCACGAACCGGTTGGAAGCCACTGGCCCCACCGTGTTCGCCAAGCCCACATAAGCTCGGGTGAAGTACCAGTAGGCGGTGAAACGGAGGGCGATGCCGTTCCGGACCCGTATGAATTCAAAATAGAGCCTGCTGAGCGGGTTGCGGGAGCCGGGCGCGTCCGCGAACCGGTGGAAGAACACGTTTGTGAAGGCCGGCGCCACCTCAACATCGTCGATCGGGCGCACAGTGAATTGGCGGTGGCCGGCCAGGACCGGCTTGAAGCCCTCGTTTGCGGCGGCCCGCAGCACGTGCAAGGCGTACTGCAGGTAGTGGCCGCCTTGGCTCTTGATCGAGGGTTCGATGACGACAAAGCGCTTGGCGGTCATGCTCTTCTCATCCCCTCGACAAGCTCTGCCTCGGCCCCGTGGCTCCGAACCACGAAAACATCAAACAAGGAAGGTGCCAGTCTTGCGGATGGGCGAACTTCAACTCCGCCCGCCCGTAGACTTGGATTTTAGCTTGTTGGACCGGCTTCGCACTCGGCCTCGTTGGTAGGCGTCATCGCTTCTTCGCGCTGCGAAGCGAGCTCGTTGGTCGATTCGGTTACATAAGCCTCCAGGACCTCTTTGGGATCGCCTTCGCGCTCGATCCTCCCATTTTGGAGCCAGATGCAGCGATCGGAGAGCCGCTCGACGTCGTCGCCGCTGTGAGACACCATCACGATCGTCCGCCCCTCCGCCTTGAGGTCGTCGATCTTGCGCTGGCACTTCTCCCTGAACTCATAGTCGCCCACCGCGAGCACCTCGTCGACTAGGAGCACGTCCGCATCGACGTGCACCGCGATGGCAAATCCGAGGCGGGCGTTCATGCCGCTCGAATAAGTCCTAACCGGCGAATCGATGTGGTTGTAGAGTTCTGAAAATTCGACGATCGCATCGAGCCGCTTCTCGAGCTCCTTGCGCGAAATCCCGAGGATCATGCCGTTCACGAAGATGTTTTCGAGGCCGGTGAGGTCGACGTGAAAGCCGGCGCCAAGTTCGAGCAAGGGGGCTACACGTCCGCTGATCTCCACCGATCCGGAGGTCGGCTTGTAGATTCGGGCCATGAGCGAAAGCAAGGTGCTCTTACCGGCCCCGTTGCGCCCGACGATGCCGACACATTCGCTATGCGCCACCTCGAAGCTGATGCCCCGCAGCACGTGAAGATGCTCGAGCGAAGGGCGTTTCCACTGCAAGACGAGGCTCTTGAGCGAGGCGATGCCCGAATGGCTAAGCAGGAACTCCTTGTGCAGGTCCTTGACGCGGATCGCGGGTCCAGCCGTGCTCATGGCCTTTCCACGAACTTCCACTTGAAGCGATTGAACACCCAATACCCGGCGACGAACACGACGAGAGAAAGGCCGGCCGCGTAGGCGATAAGGCCCCATTCGATCGGCAATGGCGGCAGGCCATAGGCGCCTTGCGGGGCTAAGAGCGTCTTCCGATAGGCGTTGCACAGTATGCCGATGGGGTTGATGAGGTTTAGGGCGAGGTATCGCCTCGGCGTGTCATGGCTCATCCTCTCCGCGAAATACATGATCGGTGAGAGGAATAAGAGCATCTGCATGACAAACCCGACGATGTACTTGACATCCTCGTAAAAGGTGTTGAGCGCGCTGGCCATAAGCCCGACTCCGGCGGCTAGCAAGAAACTAATGAGGAGCAAAAATGGCAAGTAGATCGTCGTCGCCTGGAACGGCAGGCTGCCGGGGTACAAGATATAAATAACGAGCAGGTAGGCGAAGAACACAACGAGGGCAAGCAAGAAATGAATGAAGTTGCTGATGATAGCGGTAAGCGGCAGGATTTCGCGTGGAAAGTAAATCTTCTTGACCAGGCTGATGTTGCCGAGTATGGAGCCGGTGGCGTCCATGATCGACATCGAAAAGAACATATAGGGCAAGTACGCCGCTAGGACGTAGGCGCTAAAATTTTGCCCCGCATTGCCGACCGCGGTCTTGAAGATGTAACTGATGACGAACACGGTCAGCAGCGGATTGACCAGCGACCAGAGAAAGCCTAGGAAGGAGTTCTTGTAGCGGACCTTCAGGTCGCGGTTGACCATGCTGTAAAGCAACTCACGGTATTGCCACAGCCTAGCGAGCTCCTCGCGCACGGGGCCGATTATACCGCCGAGCCTGGATTGCTCAGCCCTTGCCGGCGAGCCGGAAGAACTTGCGGGCGAGGCGATGAACGGGCGCCATCTGCTCGCGCAACGAGTGCGCTTGGTGGGTGAGGTCGTCGAAAGCAGCACGGAGGTTGGCGCGATAGCCGGTTCCGAGGACGCCCGCCTTGATGTCCTCGCGTAGCGAAGCGTTGAGCGACCGGGCCGTCGCTCGCTCTTGCGCTTCGTCAGGCCGCCTTCGCGATCGTCGGAGGAAAGCTAGGCGGCGGGCCAGTCTGCTCGGCGGAATGATCAGTTGTTCGAGCTCGGCCAACTCCTCGCCGAGCAGTGCGGTGGAGGCGGCTGCCTCGAGAATCAGCCTCAACTGCTCACTCTTGCCGCCCCATTCGGCGAGCAAGACCTCCTGCTGCCCGCGGTGCGCCTGCAAATCGGTGTTTTGCGCCGCACCGGCGTCCGCCTCGCTCCTCTGATGGTAATTGGCGAGAACCGGATCGATCGCGCCGAGATCGGCCTCAAGCAGAAAGCGAAAGTTGAAATCCCAATCCCCCAAAACGTCCAAGTCTCGGTAGCCGCCAATCCGCTCGCCAATTTCACGGCGATATAGGAAGGCGTGGATCGGATAGAGGTTGCGCTCCATCATCTGCCAAAGCCGCAGATCGCGCCTCCAGCCTGAGATGTCAACTTGCCGCATTTCTCTTAGAGCGCCTCCCGCGAAGCGCTCGAAGACGAGTCGGGATCCGGCCACGACGCCCCCGAAAGCGGCGTTGTCAGGATCATCGAGAAAGGCAACCGTATCTTGCAGGAACCTCGGCTCCCAGGTGTCGTCATCATCTAGCGCGACGACGAACTGCGACTCCGTGTCCGCGAGGCCGACCTGAAGTAGCCCATCGCGGGCCAGGGGCTTGACGGGCTCGACGATCTTCAGTCTTTGGCGCTGAGGGTCGTTGAGGGTCTCCGCCGCCGCGTCCTCCACCGGCGCGCGATCGCCGTCATTGATGATGGCGAGAGTCCAGTCCTCAAAGGTCTGCGCCGCAACAGACCGCAGCGCGCGGCGAAGAAAAACGGGGCGATCCTTCGTGCGCATGAGGATCGCGACTTTGGCCGCACTCATGACCATTCTCCGCTCAATATCCGCGCCACCGCATCGGCGAGATCGTCGGCTACGAGTCCATCGAACCCCGCCCACCGGAGATGGCGGCTACCCAGGCCGGTTCTCACCATCACCCCCTTGGCTCCTGCCGCTCGCGCCGCCCCCATGTCAGATAGGTTGTCTCCGACCAGAAACGAACGCTTCAGATCCAGGCCTAGCTCGGCGGCGGCTCGGCGCAGCATTCCCGGTTGCGGCTTGCGGCAGTCGCAGTTCTCATCGGGCCGGTGGGGGCACATGTAAGCGCCGTCGATGCGCACCCCCGCCTCCTCGTAAGGCTTCAACGCGCCTTGGTTGAGCGCTTCCGCCTGTTCCATCGTGAGGATTCCCCGCCCGATAGCGGACTGGTTGGTCACCACGACGAGCGCGTAGGGAGATTCGAGCGTGATGCGAAGGCATGCCGCTATCGATTCCTGATACACCTTGATGTGGGCGGGCTCGAGGATGTAGTCGTCCCGGTGCTCGATCAGCACCCCGTCGCGATCCACGAAGATGGCTGGCCTGAGCGGTCGCGCGGAAGGGGCGGGCATGGACGGTGGAGAGTATACGGGCCGCACCGAAACCAACGCCCAGCCACCGGGCGCGGTTCCATCCAAGTCGGCCCGGTACCATTCAGCCCGATGAGCCCGATCCCGATCGTGAGCGTGCTCACGCCCGCCTACAACCAATCGGCGACGATCCGGGCTTGCATCGAGAGCGTCCGGGCTCAGACGCTGGCCGACTGGGAGATGATCGTGGTGGACGACGGCTCGACCGACGCCACAGCCGAGATCGCGGCAAGCTTCGGTGACCCTCGGATTCAGGTAATCCGGCAGGAGAACAAGGGGCTCTTCAGGCTGGCCGAGACTTACAATGCCGCCTTGAACGTGGCGCGGGCTCCGTTGGTTGCCATCTTAGAGGCGGACGATCTGTGGCCACCCGGCAAGCTGGCGCGGCAGGCGCCCGACTTCGACCGGCCCGAGGTCGTGCTCTCGTGGGGCCGGGCGCAGATGGTGGGCTCGGGCGGAGAGGCAATCGATCTCGTGCCCCATGAGCTGCCGCCCGAAGATGCGCGTTTCAACTGGCCAGTGGGGCGCGCGCTTGCCCACCTCTGCCGCCACCAGTGGCTCACGTTCGCCTTTCCGGTCACGCTCGTGATTCGAACCGAAGCTCTGCGACGGATCGGCGGCTTCCGCCAACCGCCTGACCTGCCGCTGGTCGATCTACCAACCCTGTTGGCACTGGCCCTTGAAGGCGAGTGGGCGTTCCACGAGGAATCCTGCGGCATCTGGCGACGCCATGAGGCGTCCGCCACCGCTAGCCGGCTTCCCGCGATCATTGAAGGCGCCTATCGGCTCGTCGCCGACTTCGCCCGCGGGGAGGGCGCTCGCGCGCCCGTCTCCGCCGAAGAGTGGGCCGAGATCGACGAGGGGTGGCGCGCGTTCCAGTACGAGCGCTGCCTGATGCTTGGCCGGATGCTCGCTAGCGGCGGCCGTCGCCGAGAGGCGGCCCATGCCTTTTCTCGGGCCGCCGCGTTGGCAGGCCGTGCTCGCGGGGCTTCACTGGGGCGAGCAGCGGCCATGCTCTCCGGTCTCGGACTTTCCCCCGAGGCAGTCTTCCGGGTTGCGGGCAAGCCTCATTGGCGCGAGCAGGCCTTCCTGCCTGGCGGGGACCCGCTGGTGGATGCGTCAACCAAGCCCGAACACATCGCGACGCACGAAATCGGGACGACCTAGGGCGCGCGGAGTAAAATGCGCGGGCTCACCGCGAACCGCCGCGAGCACGAAACCCCACCATGGCCAGCCAAGCCACCGGAATGTTCATCGCCGAGACTCACACCGAGGCGGTCACGTGGCATTTCACCATCGACAAGATGTTGCTGGAGGGCAAGACCCGCTACCAGACGTATCAGATCTGCGAAATCCCCCGCTTTGGCAAGTCGCTGCTGCTCGATTACAACATCCAGACTTCCGCGCTCGACGAATATGTGTTCCACGAGTGCATGAGCCAGCCCGCGATGACCCTGCACCCGAACCCGCGCAAGGTGTGCGTCTGCGGCGGCGGGGAAGGGGCGACCCTCCGCGAGGCACTCAAGCATAGCTGCGTGGAGCAAGCGACGATGGTCGACATCGATGAGGAACTCATCGCAATGGTTAAGGAGCACATGCCCGAGTGGCACCAGGGCTCGTTCGACGATTCGCGCACGACCTTGCTCCACACCGACGCCCGAAAGTGGCTCGCCGGCCAGAAAGGCTCGGGCTTCGACGTGATTCTGAGCGATCTGCCCAATCCCCACGCCGGAGGACCTGCCCAGTTCCTGTTCACCAAGGAATACTTTCAGATCTGCGCGGATGCGCTGGGCGACGACGGCGTGTTCGCGATGCAGGCGGGCTGCGCCAACGAGAACTATCCCTACTTGTTCGTTGCGTGCGAGGAGACCCTCCGCTCGATGCGCGACGCGTTTCCGTTCGTCGCGGGCTACTACGGCATCGTCACCACGTTCATGATGCCGTGGGGGTTCATGCTCGCGAGCAAGAAGCACGACCCCCTGGCGCTTGCCGAAGCCGAAATCGAGCGCAGACTGGCGGCGCGGGGCGTGAAGACGCGCTACTACACGCCGAGATTCCACCGGGCGATGTTTACGCTGCCCGAATACCTGATCGAGGCGCGCAAGGCGCACGGGCGCGTTCTCACCGACGCCGAGCCGTTCGCCTGGGAGGCGTAGGAGGCGACAAGTGACAAGTGACAAGTGACGAGGGACGGCGACCTCCGCGTCACTCTTCACTCGTCACTCGTCGCTATCCCCCATCCCTCAACCTCCCCCTCAACTTCCCCAAGGGAGAAACCTTGCGCGATTTGTCAGCCTTGCCCTGCTCCGAACGGGCGGGCCCGCCAGTATATATAACGAGGTCTCGCAAGGGGCCTTGAGTCGAGGAACCTATCTTGCCCAAGGTCATCGGAGGCTTAGCCGCGCTTGCAGCGCTCATTGCGGGCATCCTCGGGCACGTCGATCCCCTCGCCTGCGTAGGCCGGGCCGCCCTCGCATTCCTGCTGGGGTGGATCGCTTACCAGGTGTGGTACGTCCTGTTTGCCAGCCGAATCCCAACGCACACCTTGGAATTCGAATCGCGCAGGTCGTCGAGTTCCGAAGGTTCCGAAGGCGCACCGTAACGGGAAGGAACTATGCCGCTGTCGCCTGAAACCCTATCGCGAGCTTGGAAGGAATTCAAGGTCTTCAAGAGCCCCGAATCTCGCGTCGAGCTGATCAACCACTATTCGTACCTCGTCAAGATCACCGCCGGGCGGCTGGTCACGAGCCTGCCCGGGGGCCTCGACCGAGACGACCTCGTCGGCGCGGGGGTCATCGGGCTGATCAAGAGCGTCGACCAGTTCGATCCCACCCGTGACGTCAAATTCGAAACATACGCGATCGCCCTCATAAGGGGCGCGATCCTCGAGATGCTGCGCGACGAAGACTGGGTGCCCCGAAGCATCCGCGAGAAGCTCAAGCTGCTCGACCGCACCGTGCTGATGCTGGAGACCAAGCTCGGCCGCCCCGCCTCCGAGCACGAGCTGGCCGAGACGATGGGCCTCACCGTGGTCGAGGTGGGCGAGCTGATGGTGCGCATGGGCCGCACGAACGTATACAGCCTCGACGATATCCTCGGCGGGGGCGAGAGCGACGACCATATCCACTTCGTGGAGCTGATCGTAGATGAAACCGCGAGCCCTTCGGGCGAGCTCGAAGGCAAGGAAATCAGGCGCATTTTGGCAGCGGGAGTCGACCGCTTGCCCGAGCGCGAGCGGCTGGTGGTCGCGCTGTATTACTTCGAGGGATTAACCTTCAAAGAAATCGGCAAGGTGCTGGGCGTGAGCGAATCGCGCGTGTATCAGCTTCACACGCAGGCGATGACCCGCCTGCGAAACTTCATGCGACAGGAGGGCGGCGTCCAGAGCCGTTAAGCCCCGGTGGGCGACATCGAGCGGATTCAGAAGATTGCGCCGTCGGTCGCGCCCCCGAGCGCGACGGGCCGCGTGCATCCCGCCGACCAGCCCCGCGACGGCCACCCGCATCACCAGCCCCCGCAGGAGGACTTGGTGGAGCTCCATGAGGAGGAGGGCGGCCAAGCGCCCGAGGCGCCTGCCGCGCGCGTTGAGCCGGACGAGCATCTGGATATCGCGGTTTAGCTTGGCGTTGGCAGCTTGCGCCTGGGCAAGTTTGGCCCTAGTCTCGCTGGATTGAATTCTTGCTAGACTGATCCTGCGGCCGGCAGGGATTGGCGTAGAATGAAGGTCAGGGACGTCATTAGGCGATTGGAGGCCGACGGCTGGGTTCATGTTCGTACCAGCGGCAGCCATCGGCACTTCAAGCATCGCTCGAAGCCAGGCTTGGTGACGGTACCGGGTCACACGTCGCACGAAATGGCGCCAGGCACCTTGAAGAGCATTTGGAAGCAGGCCGGGCTCGAGGACGAAAAGAGATGAAGGCGTATGCGGTGGTTTACGAATGGGCTGGGAACAATTATTCCGCCTACGTTCCCGACCTGCCCGGCTGCGTGAGCACGGGCAAGAGCCTGAAAGGCGTCGAAAGGAACATCCGCGAGGCGATCGAGGGCCACGTGAAAGCCCTGCGCGATTTCGGCGAGCCCATCCCGGAGCCGAAGACCAAGGTCGGCAGCATCGAAGTGGCCGCGTAAAGGCTCTCCCCAAAGTGGGATAGATCGCACGTTGAGGGCCGCGCCGCGTGCACCTCCCGAGCAGTCATAGCGGATATCCACCTACTCCATCATTTCAGCCGGTGTGACCTCGTACATGTCGAACAGGAACGTGTCCAACGCTTGCCGAAGCTTCGCAGCCTCCCCGTGGTCAGTCGGCGATGCTTTTGCCATGAGGCTCTTCAGTGCGGTCACAACCTCCGGGTCCGGCGAACGGACAGGAACATCGGCCCAGAAAGATATCGGATACCTGAGTGAACCCTGCGGGATGCGCGCACCATAAAACTGAATCCTGTGCAGGCGATTAACTAACGCTGAATTCAGCAGCGCGATAAGGAAATCGTAATCGACACGACTCTGCGCTATCCCATGCACGGCGACCAGGAGAGCGCAGCCCTCGGTGTCAGGCGCGGCTGTACATTCACGCGCAACGCCTCGGAGAGCAATTTTCGGCGCTTCGAAGAAAGCTACGGTCTCTTCACTCAAGGTAGTGGAGCTCAAATCGATGCATGGATCTGTGTAAGAATCCTTGTACAAACGAATCGGCATTCCGAATTTGAGAGAGTACGGCGCGATCTGGCTATTTGTGAGGAGCCTGCGGTGGTGAGGGCCATCGCAAGCAGGGCTCTCATGTAACTCGTGCACGAAGGGCTCGACATTCCAATAGTCGAACCCCATGACCCCGGTGCGGAGATTTCCAAGTTCGCCCAGAGGAGTAGCGTCCTTTTCTAGACGTTGCAACAGGCCGCGTTTCTTAGAGTCTACGCTCAGCAGTATCGGCGCCGCGAAGTGGTCTTGGAGATCGCTCAGCTGTTGTGCGATCAGCATGCTGTGACTCAACTGCTCCCATTCGGAACCGGAAAGACGTGCAACGCGGACGGTCTGACTCCCTGAACACGACGCATTGCGTGCGAAAGTTATTGCTGGTGAAACGAGAGCTGAAAAGACACCGCGGCAATCCGCGAGGTCAATGATTCCCAGGATGGTAGCCGAGGTCGCGAGCATTTCCCGAATCTTCTTGCCATAGTCCGCAACCAGATACTTGTTAGAGGTTATGAACACCATGTGCCCGGCTGACCGAAGTAGCTGGAGGGCTCGCTCCATGAATACCACGTAAATGTCGTAGCTCCCATAGGCGCTTGCGTACATCTGCGAAAGGAGGCCCTTATCCACAGCCATATGTCTTGCGCTAATGTACGGCGGATTGGCGAGCACCACATCGAAGCCCGGCGTCCGTTTTTTAGGATCATCCAGGAACACGTCGAAGAACTCGACGCGCCAGTCGAATTTGGCCCGGTCTTTGACGCCTGCTCCGGTAACTTTCTCCCTAAGCTCGCCGAGCTTGGGTTCGTATTCTCTCTTGACCTGGGTCTTGGCTCCGCCATGCGAATCCTGATACTTCGAGCGAAGCCGGCGAAGCTCATCGATGGTGAGGTGGATCGACTGATCGTAGAGCAATGCCTGGTCGCCCTTCGCACCCCTCCGCCAGTTGATCGGTTCGCTGGGGTCCGGACCGAGTAGGCTGTCGCCGGTTTCGATCTTGTATTCCAGGTTGGGCAACGGTTGGGGCTTCCCCCCAGTGTCTTCTACGAGCAAGGTCAGCCACAGTCGAAGCATCGCCGTGTTGGTCGCGAAGGCCTGCAGGTCAACGCCGTAGATGTTGTTCTCGATGATGTGGAGCTTGCGCTGGTGGTCCTCTTTGGCGGGATCGTCGCTGAACTTGCGGTCCTGCCGCTGCAACAGCGCGAAGAGGGCATATAACTCCTGCAGCATCCCGAGCAGGTAAGCGCCGCTGCCGCAGGCGGGGTCGACAACCTTGATCACCTTCAGCGATTCGAAGGCTCGGTCGCCCTCCTTGTTGGTGAGCTCCTCCGTGGAGTGATCGTAAACGAAGGCGCGCGCCTTGTCTTCGCGCAGGCCCGTGCCGCCGAGATACGCGACGACGGCCTCCCGGCACATGAACTGCACGATCCCGCGAGGCGTGTAATAGCTGCCCGTATCGTGGCGCTTGCCACTTATGGTGAGCTGCTCGAATATCCTGCCGAGGATCTCGGGATCGACGGCGACTTGCACGTCGAGCGGCGAGCTCTCCTCGACAGTGAAGTTGTAGCTATAGAAGAGCCCTTCGCGGCCAAGTAACGCCTCGAATACCTCCTCGGGAACTTTCACCCTCGGGTCTACGAATCGCGGATCATCCTCGAATAATCCGCCGTTCAGGTACTCGACCTCGCCGACCAGAGGCCTCGCAACGACGTGGACCTGGTCGGTCGTGGGATGGTTAACGGCTCCGAAGAGCGCGTTCAGGCGTGTCGGCCAAAAGGGCGATGGGGAGCCCGTGCCAGCTTGCCACAAGGCTCTAAGATAATCTGGGCGCGCGTTGAGTCTGAGCCAGCCCTTTTTCTCCACGAACCTCAGAAAGAGCAAACGATTGAACAGTGTTTGAACAAAGAGTCTCGGCTCGGGCTCATTGGGAAGTTGCTTGGCGACGACCTCGAGGGTGTCGTAGAAGAGGTCGCTCAATCGCGTAAAGAAGTCTTTGGTGAGCTTCTCCACGTTCCAGGCTTCGGCCCAATCCGCGCCCCACGACAGCTTGTTAATGTTCTCGACGGCGGTCCTCGCTTCCAGGGGGTCAGTCCAACCGAACGTCTTTAGCTTTGCGTTCGCGAGCCTGTCCCCGCGAAAGTGGCCCAAAGTCCAGGTGTTGCCCGAACTATGGCAAATGAACAGAATGTTGCTGAGGAGCCAGGTCGGGTTATCGTTCTTCGCCCTCTCCTTTGTGGCGACGGCATTGAGAACGCGCCGAAGCGCACTACGTCGAAGGGGGTTTTCTTGGAAGTCGAGAAGCAGGATTCCCCATTCCTGGTCATCTGTCAGTCTCTGAACCGCGGCCAGAGCCTCAAGGTTTGGTAGGTCGTCAATCTCGTAAACTGCCTTCACGCCCGCGAATTTGGGCCATCTGTCCTTCGGCCAGTTGAGCTTGTCGTGGAACCTCTTTGCCAGCTCTTCAAAGGAGCTAATTCCGAGCAAATCGCCTGGCTCGATTGCCAAAGTCAGCCGACCTCCATCCAGCAGACCAACTCGTCCTTCAACTCGCGCCCATCCACCTGCGCGGGAATCTGCGACTGGAAGCGCAGCCTAGAAACCACCTCTGCCTCGACCTTCCGCCGCAACCGCGTGCGATCCTCCGGCGCGAGGCGCAGTTCGCGCGGCGTACCCTCCACGCAAGCGATCGCCTCGTGGATCGCGCCGAGGTCTTCGCTGATCTCACCCGAAGCGCAATCGACCATCATCCACCGCACATCGAACGTCGGCCTGCGCTCGGGCGCCTCGGGGTCGTAGCCTGTTACGATTCGATAGCAAAGGAACAGCTTCTCGCCTGGCCCTTCGCCCTTGCCGGAATAGATACGGTTCGGGTAGGTCGTGCTCGCCTGCCACAGCTCGGGGTAGTCGCGCGAGAGTTCGTGCGCCTTGAGCCGCAACTCCTCCACGACCGACAACGTGCCCTCGCCCAGGTTCAGATAGAAATCCATCGCCTTGAAATCGTCTTGCGCGCTCAAAACCGGCGCTTCGATGCCGAGGGTGCGGTTGATCGCGACGAGCTTGCCGGTGATGGTCTGGAAGAGGCCGAGCACGTCGTCTAGCTCCTTGGGCGGCAGGAAGTTGTAGACGTACACGCGCTCATAGTCAACCGGCTTGGTCGGGTCCATGCGCCGATCCACGCGGCCGATGCGCTGCATCAGCCGCACCGGGTTCCAGTGCAGGTCGTAGTTCACGATGATGTTGGCGTCCTGGAGGTTCAAGCCCTCGGAGAGCACGTCGGTGGAGATCATCACTCGGATGGGGTCTTTGAGCGCCTGCCGCACGTCTTCCTCGTTTTCGCAGTTGTAGTGAGGCGCGAAGCGCTTGATGATCTTCTCTCGGTCGGAGACGTGCCGCCCACTGTCCACCTCGATGATCGCATCGTTGGGGAGGCGCTTCTTGAGCTGGACTTCGAGGTACCGCGCCGTATCCTTGAATTCGCTGAAGATCACGAATTTATCGGTCCGCAGGCGCTTCGTGGCGTCGATTTTCGCGAATAGCGCGTGGAGCTTGGCATCATTCTCAGGCCGGGTGACCTCGTGGAGGCCTAGCAGAATTTCGGAGAGCGCCTTGGTGTCCGCCTCAAGGCCCTCGACCCACCCTGCCTCGTTCTTGCCGATGAGGTGGATGTCGGCCTTCACCTGGGCGAGCTTCTTCGACTCGAAGGTGGTGAGCGGCAGTTCATCCTCTTCTTCGTCGTCATCAGCCCCCATCTTTTCGCGCCGATGTTGCTCGAGCCGCTCGTTGAGGCCGGCATATTGGGCTAGCCACGGCTCGTACTTCAGGGGCCAGAGCTCCTTCAGCAAAACTAGGTGCTTGAATAGCAGATCTTCGATGCTTGCTTCGAGCGCCTTCTGGCTTGATTCGAGGCGCTTAAGGAGCATGGTGCGAATTAGTCCGACCACGTTTGATTGCTCGCCGAGCACCCGGCTGTCCTGGGCGTTCTGTTCCTTGAACCGCTCCGTTTCGTAGATGACGAGCTTGAGGTTTGCTCGTCCCTTGGAAAACGCGGCAAGCAACCGCGGAAGCAGACTCCCGTAAACCTCCTTCAGCGAATACGTGACGACCTCGGGGCGCTCGCGCTCGGGGAACTTGACACCGGAATCCTCTTGAATATCGAGGCTCTTGACGTAGCGGCGCGAGCGCTGCACGAGCACGTGCTTCAGGAACTCGTGGTAGCCTGGATCGTTCCCGAGGTCAAGCGAGAGCTGTTCTTGGGCCCCCTCCCCCAACCTCTTGGCGAACCACCCGCGAAGCTGCGGCACGTTGACGGTTTGAAAGTGCCTTTGGCGATCCTGGGCAACGTAGTTGAGGAGGACGTACAGGTCGAGCGCGGAGTTGTTGATCGGCGTGGCGGTGAGCATGAAGAGCTGCTTGTCCTTGGCGAGCTCTTTCAGCTTGAGGCTTCGATTCCGACTCGGCACCCTGAAATGGTGCGCCTCGTCAACGATGATCACGTCGTAGCGTTCGCGGAGGGCTCGGAGCCTCTCGGGAGTGACGCCGCCATCGCGCCCTAGGTCCGTGTGCGCGAGCACACGGATGTCGTGCTGGTACTCGGGATTGGCGTCGAAGTCGTCTGGGAAGAAGCGCGCTAGGTTCCGGTTCCAGACCGACGGGATCGCCGCTTTGGGGGCAATGACGAGCACGCGTTTGCGATCCTTGAGGCATCGCTCTATGAGCATGAGGGCGACAAACGTCTTGCCCAGGCCCACGCCATCGCAAAGCAGCGCGCCGCCCCAGCGCTCGGCCATGTAGCGCAAGTCGTGGTAGGCGTCCCGTTGATATTGGGCAAGAATCGGATAGACGCGGCTATCCTGGTGCTCCCACGTTGCTTCTTCGGGTTCCAGGCCGAAGAAGCGCTCCCGCATCGCCTGCAGGTAGACCTCGAAGGGGAAGTAGGGACGCGTGTGTGGTCTGATCAGGGCGGTGAGGTCTTCGCGAACGTCTTCCGCCTCTTTCCAGGCTTTATCGAACCAGGTCGCGAGTTCGGTCAGGTGCGCTTTGTCGCTCGTGAAGAGGTTCAGCTCCAAGTTTTGCGTAAGGCCCGGGCGCGTGAAGTTGCTTGAACCGATGATGCCGTGGTTAACCGCGCCTCCGGTGTAGAGGTGGTAGGCCTTGGCGTGGAACTTTGCCTGCGTGTAAACCTTCGCCTGAATCGCACCTGCTTGGAGCGCAGCCTCGATCGCGCTAAGCCCGTCGAGCGCCCTCAAGTCGTCGTTCTCTTTAGCCCACTCTAGGCCGTTCGCTTGCGGGTTCGTCAGAGCCTGAACGATGAACGACTTGCTCCTTCGCGACGACTCGTCGCCCATCAGGATGCGAAGCGAATCCAGCCCTTGCCAGACTCCGTCAAGCTCCACGAGCGCGCCGACCTCGAAGTAGCCCGTCGCGAGATCAAGCGCCTTGGCGCTCGGGATGAGTCTGCGCAGTGCCTCGAGCAGGGTGTTGCCAGCCCGATTGTCGATGAGCGTGGCGAGGGTGGTATCGAGCATCGGCCCGACAGCCTGCATGCCTCAAGTGTATACCAGTACAGGATTCTTGGTTCATCTCTTGCCGCGCGGCCCGGAACTTGCCTCCCACCCCACTCGGCCAGGCTCGGGAGGCGGAAGGTATGATCCCGGCACCGGCAATTCTACGGAGGCCCGAAAGCGTGCGCCCAACCCTCATCCCCCTCGCCCTCATCGCCATCGCCCTCGCCGGGTGCGGCGGAGGCGCGGACAGCGGTCGCCTCGCCACCGTCGATGGCGACACGATCGGCATGGACGAGTTCCATCGGTACCTCGAAATCAAGCCACTCGTGCGCGTCGATCCCCAGAACGGTGCCGTGGTCGGCACCCTCGGCTTTCAGGCGATGGAGGACCTCATCCGCCAGCGCGTGCTGCGTCATCTCGCCAAGGACGAGGGCGTCGATCCCACCGAGGCGCAGATCAAGGACGAGCTCGACTTCCAGATGAAGCGCAACCCGAACTTCCTGCGCGATGCCACCACCGCAGGGCTCACCGTCGAGCAGATCAAGGGCCGCCTCGCCAACGATCTCGCCGCGCGCAACCTGGTGAGCAAGGGGATCAAGGTGGCCCCGGCTGAAATCGACCAGTACATCAAGGACAACCCCACCCAGTTCTTCGACCCCGAGCTGGTCGATCTGCTATGGATTCTCGTCTCGAACGAGGACCTGAAGAAGCAGGCCGACCGCGATCTCCTCGAGGGCCAGAAGTTCGCCACGGTGGCGGCGCGCTACTCCCAGGCCGAGGGCGCGCGGGCGTACCAGGGGCTGTTTCCCCAGCGCATCGTCAGCCAGTTCCCGCTTGCCTTGCAGGAGGTGGTCAAGGATACGGGAGAGATGAAATCCACCGATTGGATTCGCGTCCGTGAGGGCTGGGCCAAGTGGTACGTGGCCAAAAAGACCCCGCCCAAGCCGATCAAGGTCGATGAGACCATCAGGGAACTGGTGCGACGTCAGATCGCGATGACGCGCGGGGGCAAGGCGATCGACCTGGAAAAGCGCGTGCTCGACAAGCTGAAGGCGAGCAAGATCGAAATCCACGTGACCGCGTACAGGCAGCCGTGGGACGCGGTGATGGACGGGCTCCGCGCCAAGCAGGCGGCCAAGCCGATAGCCCCGCCTACGACGCCGGTGCAGATAGAGAAGGACAAGTAGGCCGTGGGGGCGCTTGGCGGTGGCGCTCAGATTGCGACGCGTGACTAGCGGCCAAGCCTTTCATTTTCGCGTTGGCAACCCTCCCCCGACCCCTCCCTATTGGAAGGGAGGGGAGAAGTTTTACTTTGGTTCGCTCCCGCCCTCCGGGCGTTCACTCGCCTTTTTTTGGGGACGCCATCCGTGGCGTCCTGGAAGGGGTGAGGCGCGTCGCTCCCCCTTGAGACGGCGCTGCGTGTAGGCGGTCTGGCCATCTTCCCCTTGCCGTGAGGGGGAAGAAGGTCGAAGGCATGCCAAGACCAGATAGAGGTGCTCTCGGGTGAGCTGCTCGCCAACGAACCTCCACCTGCGTGCGCTTCGCTTACGCTTCCTCCCCCTGCCTCAGGGGGAGGATTTCGCGGAGCCCTTCCGACCGACGCACCCTGCCGCTACACCGGAATCCGCAACCCGTCGTACGCAAGCCGGATCCCTGGCGGCAAGGTCGCGTCGGTCTTCGTGTGATCGTAGTCGTGGCTAAGGTGGGTGAAATAGGTGGTCTTCGCCCCCAGGCGCTGGGCCACCTCGACCGCCTGGTCGAAGTGGAAATGGTTGGGGTGGGGGCGATAGCGCACCGCATCCATCACGAGCACATCCAGACCCTGCAACAGGGCCTCCGCGGAAGGCGGGATCAAGTTGACGTCGGTGAGGTAGGCAAACCCGTTCACCCGAAAAGCAACAACCGGCACCGTGCCGTGCATAACGGTGAAGATGCGCAGGGTGAGCCCGCCGACCTCCAGCGTCTCCGGCACGTCGCGCAGGTCGAAGCGCGGCACCTCGATGCCCTCCGGGTGCAAATCCACGAACGCATAGGGATAGATGCGGCGGATGTCTCCTTGATACTGGGGCAGGGTGTAAACGGTCACCGGGCGGCGGGTTAGCACGCAAAGCGAGCGCAGGTCGTCCATGCCCATCACGTGGTCGGCATGGGTGTGGGTAATCAGCACCGCCTCGAAACGCGTCAAGTTTTCCCTGGTGGCTTGCAGGCGCAGCTCGGGGCTGCAATCCACGAGCAGGTTGCCGGTCGGGCCGATCAGCGCGAGCGAGCTTCGGGTGCGATGGTTCTTGGGGTCGTCGAGGTAACCAGGCGGGTATTCATAGCCCAGCATCGGCACCCCGTTGCTCGTTCCCGAGCCGAGGATCACCGCCTCGGGCCGGGTCACAGTTCGCCCGCGCGACGCAGCACTTCGATCGCAACGGCGGCGCTTGGCATATCGACGTATTGAGCCACGCGCTCCAGGCAGCGGGCGAAGTTGCGCTCGCCCACGTCGTCCCACGTCTCCTGAGCGCGGCGCGTCTCCACGATCAGGTCGAGCGCCTCCTCGAAGAAGCGGGCGCGATTCTGGGGGAGCGACTTCGTCGGAACCGCGGCAAATCGGCGGCTGAGCTGCTCGAACACCCCTTCCCAGCTCGCTTTGGCGCTGAGCTCGGCGCGCATCTTGGCCATCGCCTGGTCTTGCATGCGCCGGCCCTCGGCGTCTTTGCGCTTCACCGCCTCCCAGTCCTCGGCGGCGACGCCCTCGATCACGCGCAGGCTGGTGGGGTGGCCGAGCTTGGCGCTCGCCGTCGTCTCGATGAGGCGCTTGGTGGAGGGCACCTTGAGATGGCCGCCAAGCTCGCCCATTTCGTAGGGGAGGCCGAGCACGAGCACGCCCTCCTCAAGTGCGACCGCCTTGCACGAGTTGAGGGAGGCCCAAACGCCGACGCCGATCACGCCGCGCTTGACCTCGGGCAGGATGTCGTTCCAGAGTTGGGCGGCGTCGCTCACGGTCGCCTCATTATGGGACTGCTGGGCTCGGCGAATCCAGGGGCGGGTATCTTGCGTGGGGCGAGCCGGGGTGGCGGAACGGTAGACGCGGCGGTCTCAAAAACCGTTTGGGGAAACCCAGTGAGGGTTCGATTCCCTCCCCCGGCACCAGCAATCAGCGCGAGCGCCGGTGGGGTCGACAGTCGGCTGGAAGCTACCCGCCGGAGTCCTCCTCGTCGTCTTCCTCGCCGCCGAGGGCGTGGAGGGCGTCGAGCATAGTGTCGGCAGCTTGTTCGAGCGGCTCGTCTATCGATTCGAGGGCGATCCGGGTGCTGGCGGGGGCGTCCTCGGCCAGAGTAGCGAGGTCCTCCTGCGCGCCGCGCAGGTTGTCGAGGGCGTCGGCGACGTCGTCCGCCGCTTTGTCGCTCGTCGCCGTCCATTGGGGCAGGGCTTTTTCGATCTCGGTCAAGGTCGGGGCTCGTAGATAGGGTATCGAGTCCGTCCTCGCGGCATCCAGCTCTTCCAGCAGCCCCTTGTAGTCCGCGCGCGACTCCGGTTGGGCAACCGCGGTCTGTGCAGCCGCCTCCTTGCGAGCTCGCGACAACCACCGGAGCGCGCCCGGCAGGTTATCGGCTGCGCCCTGCAACTCCTCGGAAACATCTTGCGCGGTCTCGGGAGCGGAGGGCTCGGGCGCGGTCGCACGGGGGGCGCAACCGTAGCCGCCCACGAGGGCGCACAAGCTCAGCGCGAGCCGCCAATTTCGCATCGCCGCCGAGCCTACCTGCTCCCAGATTGCAGAGATGCAACCGAACCGGCCATAATACACATCTGTTGCGGAGGCATCCAGGCTTTTGATCTACGTTATCGTCCAGCAGAACGAATCGATCGACAGCGCTCTCAAGCGCTTCAACATGAAGCTGCAGCAGAGCGGGGTTCTCCGCGTGCTGAAAGAGCATTCTCATTACGAGAAGCCCAGCGAGAAGGCCCGGCGTATACGCCGCCGCCGCATTTCCCGGGGGAATTGAGCTTGCTCAACGCCATTTCGGCGTCCACGACAGTCTGTAATCGCAAGATGGCATTTTGCCTGCGAGATTTGGCCGGCGCTTACGCCCCGGCCCGCCGCGAACCCGCCGCTTTCCAATCGGTTCGCTTTGGCCGCGTTCGGTGCGGCCGCCCCGCCGTCATGGCCCGCCCCACCCGGGACTAGCCTGCGGCACCCTTATGGAACCTCCCAGTACCAGCACGGTCTCCGTCCTCAATCGAACCAGCCTCGAGGCGCCGGTCGCGGCGATTCAGCGCGGAGTGGTAGCGGCTCTCGCGATGCGGCAGGCCGCGGGCGATGTTTGCGTGCTGCTCACCGACGACGAGGGGATTCAGGCGCTGAACGAGCGGTTTCGCGGGCTGGACGAGCCGACCGATGTCTTGAGCTTCCCAGCCGGTGACCACCCGGGCGAACAACGGCCTCTTGGAGATATCGCCATCTCGATCGACCACGCCCGGCGTCAAGCCGCCGCCCGCGGCGCTTCCGTCGACGACGAACTTGCCATTCTCGCCATCCATGGCGCGCTGCACCTGGCCGGGCTCGACGATGAAACCGAAGCGGATCAATACAGGATGCGCGCGGCCATGCAAGCGGCGGCCGCCTCGGCAGGCATCTCATATGATGCAGCCTGGAGAACAATCGGTCGCGCTGAGATCAAGGCGGCCAGATGAGCGCCCGCCGAAATCCCCTCCAGCCCCTGCGGGTGGCTTGGAATGGCCTCGTCTACACCTTCCGCACCCAGCGACACATGCGGTTCCACGTTTACGTGGTGCTCATCGTGCTGCTGCTCGGCGTGCTGCTCAATCTCGGCATGCGCGAACTGTTGGTGCTGATGATAACCGTCTCGCTCGTGATGGTGGCCGAGATGTTCAACAGCGCGATCGAGGCGACCATCGACCTCGTCCAGCCGAACTACAGCCCGATGGCGAAGTTCGCCAAAGACATCGCGGCGGGGGCGGTGCTCATCACTACGATCATCGCGCTCGTCGTCGGCATGCTGCTCATCCTCGGCGAGAATCGATGGGAGGAGATCAAGACCAGCCTCACCGCCGAATCACTCGCGGTTGGGGTGACGCAGCGCATCGTGCTCGGCCTCTTCATCGTGTTTCTGCTCGTGGTGGTGGGAAAGGGGCTGGGCAAGCAGGGTCAAGTGCTGAAAGGCGGTTTGGTGAGCGGCCACGCCGCCATCGGGTTCTTTCTCGCCACCGCCACGCTGATGATCTCGGGCAACCTCGTCGTATCGGGCATCGCGGTTCTTCTTGCCGGCATCATCGCGCAAAGCCGGTGGGAGGCGAAGATCCACAACGTGTTTGAGTTGACCCTCGGCGCGGCGACGGGTGTCGTGCTCGGCCTCTTGCTCTTCGGGTTGTGGCCCAAGTGATGCCCACGCGCCTCCCCGTACGCCACCACGCGCCCCTCGCCCGCCAGCGGAGGCTGGAATCGCGGGTTGCGCTCGCCCTAGGCGCGGCGACGACGATGCTCTGGCTGCTCGGACGATCTTCGCCGCCTTCAGATGCTCTTGCCCAGACGAGCTTTGAACTTCCGAGCGGAGGCGGATTCGGCTGGCCCGTGCCCGCGATCCTTCTCGCCATCGTACTGAATGCGGGCTTCCTCGCCGCCGAAACCGCGCTCGATTTGCTTCGCCCGGTTCACCTGAAGCTTGTCAAAGAGAACGGCTCGGCGCGTCACCTTCAGGAGTTGATGGACGAGCGCGCCCGCCTGGTTGCCGCCTGCACCTTCGGCAGCCAGCTCTGCCGGATTGCGATGTACATGCTTGGGCTAGTCCCCGCCCTCGGCATCGTGCCCTGGCTGGCCGAACAAACTTCGCTGACCGGCTACTCGGCGGTACTCGTGGCGACGTCGATCGTGTGGCTGCCGATCTTCCTGCTCAATCTGATTCTCGGCGAGCTTGCCCCCAAGAGCTTCGCCTCTCACCATCCTCACCGCGTAGCCCTGTTCTTAAGGCGGTTCGTGCTGGTTTTCGCGGTGCTGTTTTCCGCGCCTGCCGCGCTCGTGGCGGGTGTGGCGGGATTGCTAACCGCCCGCTTTGGCGCTCACGCGGCCAACGGCGCCGCCGGCCAAGCGGAGGAGGAGATCAAGACGCTGGTCGAATCCGCCGAGGAATCGGGCGAAATCGAGGCGGACGAGAAGGAATTGCTCCACTCCGTGTTCGAGTTCACGGACAGGATCGCGCGCGAGGTGATGACCCCGCGCGTGGACATGGACGCTGCCCCGGTCGGCGGCGATCCCGCCTACCTGATTGGGCTGATCGAGCGCACCGGCCACTCGCGCATCCCGGTGTACGAGGAGACCGACGACCAGATCATCGGCATCGTCCACGCCAAAGACCTGCTTCTTGCGAGCGTGCAGGCGGGAGCCTCCCGCCCAACCGCGAAAATCGATCTGCGCGCTCTGATGCACCCCGCGCTCTTCGTGCCCGAGAACAAGAACTTGCACGAGCTGCTTGCCGAGATGCGAGCCGCCCGCAGCCAGATGGCGGTGATCCAAGACGAGTTTGGCGGCACCGCCGGCATCGTGACGATCGAAGACATCGTGGAGGAGCTCGTCGGCGAGATTCAAGACGAATACGACGTCGAGGAGCCCGAGATCATCGAGGATGCCGGCGCTTTTGTGGTCGGAGGCAAAGCCCGAATGGATGACCTCGGCGAGGCGCTCGGCTCGCCGCTCGCGAGCGAGGAGTTCGACACGGTGGGCGGTTACGTGTTCGGGCTCTTTGGGCGCCAGCCCAAGGAGGGAGAGTGTGTGGTGGCCGATGGCTATCGCTTTGCCGTCACCGCGACCGATGGGCGGCGCATTCTGCGCATGCGCGTGGAGAAAGCGCCCGAGAGCGAGATCGAGGCGGCGGAGTAGCGTCCGACGGACTTCGCATTACATGGTAGGGGAAAGATGGGAGGGGCACCGTCGTGCCCGTCCGGAAGGCATCGGCCACGGAACTGCACCGCTAAGGGGCGGGCTCGCGCCTACGACGTGTTCCCGAAATCGAGCCCGTAGAAGAATCCGAGGCCCGAGCCAAGGATCCCGGAATAGTAGCGGTCGCCGAACCCATCGGGCGCGGGGGCGGTTTGCGTCCACGCTCCGCCGAGAGGAACCTGCGTGACCCTAAACGCCGTGCCCGACGGCAAGCCGCCGGCAAGTCCCTCGGTCGTGAGGAAATAGTTGCCGCTGAGGTCGCTGGTCGCTTCGAGCGAGGTCTCGGAGCCATCGGGCAGGATGAGCGTGCACCGCACCGTCGCGCCGCCTAGGGGCAGATCGGAAGGCTCCAGCACGCCATTGGCGTTCAAGTCGTCGAAGACGGCGCCGTTGAACTCGGAGGCAGCCACCGGCACGCCCGAAGACGTCGCCCGAAACGTGAAATTGTCGGTCCGGCTGTCGCGTTGAAGGAACGACAGATGCCTGCCGTCGGCCGCGATGCTCGTGTTGGGATCGGCGATATACTCAGAGCCGTCCCAAGCGGCGGCGAGGATCAGCCACGCCTTGTAGTCGCCCTTACCGGACGGCTCGCTCGCGAACGGCCAAAGCCGAACCGGCACCGCCCCGCTCGCGGTGTCGGCCGCGCCTTCGGGATGCACCCTTGTGCTGTGGATCGGGGCGCCGTTAGCCAGGCAGCGCCCGCCCACTCGGCCGTACGAGTCGACGTAGACGAGGCGGTCCGTCGCGAGGTCGGTGGAAACGAGCACGCTTCCGTCCCTGGTCGTCACCTGGAAGAAATAGATGCCGGGCGTCAGCCCGGCGGCGTTTCGGTTCTGCGGCCCGCCCGAGAAGTACACGCCGCGCGCGTCGGAGTAGAGGTTGCCGTTGACGAGCAATCCGTCGAAGCTGGTGGTCGAAACCGCGCCCGTGATCTGGGCGCCCGCCGAGGCGGCGACGAGCGACGTAGTGACCATTGCCGCCGCGACGATTGTGCCGCGCGCAGTCGTAACCAGGCGACCGAGACGAACAAACCAGGCCATCGAAATCCTCCCCCAAGGCGACTTGAGTCCCCATTATAGGCCGGGAAGTGACATGCGATGGCAGAGTGCCAACGCGTGACTAACCTCTAGATCGAGGCACCGCGGGAAGCCTCTTGAATACGCCAGTGAGTTTGAGCATCGCCGCGACGGTCAGGGTTCGGCTTGGATCTCGCTTGCCTGGCACCATGGCGATCAACCTGACGAAGAGGCGACCATCGGACGTCATCTCGCGGCTCACCTCACCATGCCGCATGTTCATATCAGGAAAGTCGTCTGACGCGGGTCGGCCCGGGTTACGCTCACGATCTGCCACGCCTGCGTCAAGGAGATCGAACACCGTGCTGGCAAATTCTTTCGGGGCGTTGAGAACAACCAAGTAGCTCGTGACCGGCCACTCCTTGCGATCATTGATGGTAGGTCCGATGCGGACGACAGGAGTGTCTTCGCAATTGACTGTGAACCCAAAGCCCCCCGCGCTTCGCGGCCCGTTCTCCGCGATGCTGAACAAGGGCTCGCCAGGACTAGCGAGCGCTAGGAATTCGAAGTCGAAAGAAGGCGCTGTCTTCGGGATTTCAACTTCATAGATTTGCAGGGAGGGCCGACCCATGCGCTTCGCTCCTGCGCCACGGCGGGCTCTCGTTCGGATCGTCTTGGACGAAAAGTCGTTGAACGCGAGCCACCTGGGGTTAACGGGATCGGCGAAGATGAGGTACCGAAGGAGTTTGCCCGGCTCTGATGGATAGACGTGCTCTAGCGCTGCCGCTCCGCGGACCGTCTTCTGATCTGCCGAACTTACCCACGCCCCAGCGGAATCCCAAGAGCGCGCCTGCCGATGCATCGGGTCGCAGATGCCGACGAGGCGGATCTTGAGATCGGGCGCCAAGGCCAGTATATTGCCTTGAGAGACGGCGGCCTGTGGAACCAACAACGCAAGGGCGAGGAGAGCGCCACCGAGCATGACGATATGGTACGCGAAATCGCGCTATGGACGTCCCGGCTCAGCCGCAATAGATAGCCCTTGACCCACGTGTGGCCGAGGCATGGATTGCGTTTCCTCTCCTCTTTCCGGGACGCCATGGATGGCGTCCCAGCCAAAACGGAGAGCGAGCCCCGGGACGGGGCGAGCGAACCAAAGAAAAAAGATCAACCCTGCCACACGGCGGGGTCGGTGAGGCGACTCGTCCGCCGAAGCGCAGCGAAGGCGGAAGCCGAACCGGGGGTGGCGCTCCGCCTCAGGCGGAGAGGTGAGGGCCGGAGAGATCGTGCCCGCGCTTGGCGGATGATGGTGCGTGCTTCACAGCGCGAGTTGCTTGCTTCGGGCTGGAGCCCATTCCGCCCCGCCGCAGTGCCGTCGGTTAGCTCATATAGCCTCGGCACCCAGGTGTGGCCGAGGCATGACGAGCCCGTGCCACCCACCAATCCTCGACGCCTACCGCCCCAGCGCCTTCGCCAACCTCGCGTTCGCGGCGCCCCAGTCGATCACCTGCATATAGGCGTCGATGTACTTGGCCCTCGCGGTCTGGAAGTCCAGGTAGTAGGCGTGCTCGTATACGTCCAGCCCCAGCAGCAGCGTGTTGTTCCAGGCGGGATAGGTGTCTTGCGAATCGCCCATGTAGGTGTGCACGCGCTGGTCCAGGTGGTCGTAGGCCAGGAACGCCCAGCCTCGCCCCGCGATGCCGGTGGCCTTCCAATCCGCCGCCCAGTGCTCGAACGTGCCGAACGACTCCTTGATGAGGGTGGCGATATCGCCGGTGGCGGGCCCGCCCTCGCCCCCGATCGAGTGGAAGTACACGAGGTGGTTCACGTAGCCGCCGTAGGCGAAGGCGTAGTTGATCTTGAGCGCGCGCATCTGGCTGTAGATCTGGTTGGCCTTGGCGGGGTCCAGGTCGATCTCGGCGAGCGCCTTTCGGATTTCGTTGGTCTTGTTGGTGTAGCCGATCCAGAGCTTGAGGTGCTCGTCGTGGGTCTTGCGGCTGATGCCGACGCGTTCGGTCGTATAAATCTTCTCGGGCAGCGCCTGGGGCACTTCGAGCAACTTGGGTGCGGTGAGCAGTTGGGATTGCATGGTGGTCGTCCTCCTCAGGTCTTCTACGGGGTGAGGTGCCTGGAAGACTACCTTGGGAAGCGACGGAGTGACGAGCGATCTTGCCCATCGTCACCTTGCAACCTCGCAGTGGCTCTGCGAAGGCGCGCCTGCCTTGCGGGGCGGGATGGAATTCCAGTCCGTCCATCGAGTCAGGCCTCGGCGGGATGTAGCCCCTCCAGGCGGGGCAGCCGCTCCATCAGCAAGCTCACCGCATGCAGAGGCTGCACCCGGCTCCGGATCACGCTTTCGATCGCCTCGAACACCGGCATCGCCACGCCCTCGCGCCGGGCGAGGATCAGGGCGCTGTCGCTGGTCGATACGCCCTCCGCAACTTGGTCGATCTGCTTGAGGATTTCCGGCAGGCTTAGGCCCTCGCCGAGCGCGCGGCCCACTCGGTAGTTGCGCGAAAGCTTGCTGACCGCGGTGGCGAACAGGTCGCCCACGCCCGCCAGGCCCATGAACGTCTCTTGGCGCGCGCCCATCGCAAGGCCGAGCAAGGTCATTTCGTGTAGGCCCCGGGCGAGCAGCGCGCCTTTGGTGTTGTCGCCAAAGCCGAGCCCGTCGGAAAGGCCCGCCCCGATCGCGAGCACGTTCTTGAGCGCGCCCGCGAGCTCCACGCCGAGCACGTCCTGGCTCACATACACCCGAAACGTGCGGCACATGAAGGCGGCGCGCACGCGGTCGGCGGTGTCTAGATCGGCAAAGGCGGTGACGGCGGCGGTGGGGATACCGCGCACGATCTCCACCGCCAGGTTGGGCCCGCTGATCGCTCCCACGTCGGCATCCGGCAAGACCTCGCTCGCCACTTGGCTGAGGGTCTTGGCCGAGCCCGCCTCTAGCCCCTTGGAGGCCACCACGATGAGAGGATGGCCTTTGGCCCGGGCGCACACCTCGCGCACGGCGGTCGAGGGCACCGCGATCACCGTCATCTCGGTCGGAGGCAGCGGGGCGTCGAGATAGGCGAATTCAACGCCCTCCGGGATCACGAAGCCGGGCATGAACCGCAGGTTTTCGCGCGCCGCGCGCAGGGTGTCGATCTCCTCGTGGTTGCGCCCCGCGAGGGTGACGGAGTGGCCGTTGCGCGCGAGCAGGATCGAGAGGGCCGTCCCCCAGCTCCCGGCCCCAAGCACCGTCACCTCCATCCGCCCCATGATACTTCCGGGGTCGGTATGCTCGGGGGGGAGCTTTGCTGTGGCTCTGCGTCGCTCTTGCTTGGCTGTGCGTGGTTCCGGATCGAACGGGCCATTGCAAAGCCACCGCAAAGCCACGCACAGCTACTGCAAAGCAATCGTCCCTAAGGAGCCCCCCCATGCCGTACATCGTCGACGTCGCCGCCCGCGAAATCCTGGATAGCCGGGGTAACCCCACCGTCGAAGTCGACGTGCTGCTCGATAGCGGCGCCTTCGGCCGGGCCGCGATTCCGAGCGGAGCGAGCACCGGCCAGTTCGAGGCGGTGGAGCTTCGCGACGGCGACAAAGCGCGCTACGACGGCAAGGGCGTGCTGAAGGCGGTCGGCAACGTGAACGACACCATCGCCCCCTCCCTGCTCGAGCACGATTGCACGGATCAGACCGCGATCGACGAGCTGCTGATCGAGCTGGACGGCACCCCGAACAAGGCCCAGCTGGGCGCGAACGCCATCCTCGGCGTCTCTCTCGCGTGCGCCAAGGCGGCGGCGAGCCATACGCATCTGCCACTTTATCGCTACGTCGGCGGGGTCAGCGCTAACACGCTGCCGGTGCCGATGATGAACGTGCTCAACGGGGGCAAGCACGCCGATTCGAACGTCGATTTCCAAGAGTTCATGATTGTGCCTGTTGGCGCGAGCAGCTTCGCGGAGGCGCTCCGCATGGGGGTCGAGACCTACCACAGGCTGAAGGGGGTGCTGAAGAAGAAGGGCCTCTCGACCGGCGTGGGCGACGAAGGGGGCTTCGCGCCGAACCTGGAATCGCAAGACCTCGCCTTTGACCTGCTGATCGAGGCGATCCAAGCGGCGGGATTTACCCCCGGCAAGCAGATTTGGCTGGCGATCGACCCCGCCGCGAGCGAATTTTATGAGGGCGGCAAGTATCGCTATAAGGCGGGCGCTATGCGCGAGCGAACCGGACCACAGCAGGTCGAATATCTGGCCGCCCTCGCCGCGAAGTATCCGCTCGTCAGCATCGAGGACGGCTGCGCGGAGGACGACTGGGACACCTGGAAGGAACTGACCAACGCCATCGGCGACCGGGTTCAGATCGTGGGCGACGACCTGTTCGTGACCAACGTCGAGCGGCTAAGCCGAGGCATCGCGACCGGCACCGCCAACTCAATCCTCATCAAGGTGAACCAGATCGGCACGCTCACCGAGACCTTAGCTGCGGTCGATACTGCCAAGCGCGCCGCCTACACTTCGGTCATGAGCCATCGCTCGGGGGAAACCGAGGACGCCACCATCGCCGACCTAGCGGTCGCAACCAACTGCGGCCAGATCAAGACGGGCGCGCCCTGCCGCACCGACCGGGTGGCGAAGTACAACCAGCTGCTCAGGATCGAGGAGATGTTGGGGGCGCACGCCGTGTACGCGGGGGCGTCGGCGTTCGGCCGGATTCGGGGTCGGCTGGGCGGCTAGCCGGGAGGGGCACGCCCCGTCGTGCCCCTCCGGCGCTAGCGGTCTTCCGCCCCCCCAAAAGGCACCTCCATCCGGTCTCGGCAAGCCTTCGACGGACTTCCCCGTGCGCGGCAAGTGGAAGATTTGGGAGGGGCACGCTCCTTCGTGCCCGTCCGGGCGCCAAGTAGAGCCACGCAAGGCCATGCACCGCCATGCAAAGCTAATGCGGCAAAGCCATGAAGGTTCTCATCGGCGATATCGATCTGTTCAAGGTGGTCGGCGGCGGCCAAGCCTTCTATCGCGCGATCGTCGAGCGCCATCCCGAGATCGAGTTTTCCTACATCCGCATCTCTGAAGGCCCGGACGCCACCCGTCCCGCGAACGCCCATCCGATCGATTTCAAGGAGCCGTATCGTCCGGACGAATCGATCCTGCCGAACCGCGCGTTCACCTACAACGCGTTCCGCTTCTCCTGCAACATGGCCGCCTCGGTTGCGGGCGAGGCATTCGATCTGGTCGACTTGCCCGATTACCGGGTCGACACCGGGTTCTTGCGGCCCGCCATGGAGGCGCACAGCGTGGGGTTCGAGAGGTTCGCGATCTCGATGCACGGCCTCTCGTCGATCGGCTATCGCAACAATTGGCCCTGCCGCGAGCCTGACCCCGCGATCCCGCAGATGGAGGCGCTCGAGCAGCACATGTTCGAGAGCGCCGACCTGCGCTACGCGATCAGCGAGGCGTACATCGACTGGTCGCGCGGAAGGTGCCCTGGCTTGGCGTTTCAGTACTATCACCCCCTCTACTTCTTCAAATTGCCCGAGGTGATCGAGCAGGACCCGGGCGGAGGCCCGCCCGACCTGAACTTCCTGGGGCGGCGGGCCGGGATCAAGGGCGCCGATTTGTTCCTAAAGCTGCTCGTGGCGTTGCCGCGTTCGGCGTATGGCTCCGCGCGAATCATGGGCGACGACGTTAAGAATTCCGAGGGCACCCCGTCGGGCGCGGTTCTCGGTCCGCTGATGGAGGGCCGCGACCTCGGCGTTGAGATTACCGGCGCGTACACCAAGCACGACCTGCGGCGAGTGTGGGGGGAGCGCTCGATTACGGTTCTGACCTCGCGTTGGGACACGCTCAACCTTGTCGCGCTAGAGTCGCTGTTTTCCGGCGTGCCAACCGTGATCAGCCGGCATGCGGGAGCGTGCCGCTTCCTCGACGAGGCGTTTCCGTCGGTTCCTTACACTCGAATCGATCCGTTCGATTCGAGCGAGTCGGCAAGGTTGGTCACTCCTCTCCTCTCGGGTTACGATCGCGCCCGTGCCGACCTTCTCGCGGGGCTCGAGCGCGCCGACCGGCGGCCTAGCGGCCTCGAGTTGCCCGCGATCTATGGGCAGCCCCCCAGCTTTTCGGCGGCAGGGCGCGAAGCATTGTGCCGGGCCTACGATAGGCTTTTCGAGAGGCAGCCGAAGCCCTAACTCTGACGGGGCGCTCTGCACTGGCTCTGCTTGGCTGTGCGTGGTCTCCGGAGCTCTTCCCCTTGCGCGCCCGGCCCTCGCAACGGGCGCTGATCGGATGTGAGGTAGCGTTCTCTTGCACCCGTAACCCAGCAGTGAGATTCCTGGCTATTTTTGCCGCGCTGATCAGCGTGGTTGGATGCTCGCATCGACTAACCGCCCAGTCCGACGGGCCCCGATATGTCGGCTCGCGTCCCGTCGACCACGCGGGCAAACCCGTCGCGGACGTGATTGACGACGCCGTGGAGCGCTACTTGGTAGTGGACGCGTCTTCGGCTGGAAGGGACACCATAGCCGCCTGGCGACGGGCCATCGTTCGTCAAAAGGACGCGGCGTTGCCTCGGCTGGAGGCCAGCGTAAACGAACGAGACGAGTTGCGAAGTTCCTCTGCCCTGCACCTGCTCGGGATATGTTTCCCAGACGAGGCAGGGCCGTTCTGCTTGGAGCAGTTGCGTGAGGGCAAGGAGGGCAGCAACTGGTCGACTACCGTCGGCATCATTCGGGAGACGAACTATCTGGACGCGATCCCCTACCTCGTGGCAGTCGCCTTCGACACTAACCCACGGACGCCTCATGCCCGACGCGTTAAGGCTGGTTGCTTGGCACAGTTGCCGTTGTGGACTGCGCCGGCGTTGTCTCGGGCAGTGGGTCGTGACGTTGACAAGCTTGACAAGAAGGGACTCTTGAACGCGCTCGACATAGTGGCATGGTCCGACGACGCTGAATGCGCAGCAAGCCTCCGGAATCGAGCCGCCAGCCTAGCGAAGGGGGGCAAACGTTTGCCGAGGCGGAACGGTGGCGGCTGACAACGGTTACCGCCGCCATGCTGTTGGGCAGCCAGTCGAAAAGGCGGGACTATTCGTTTGGGGATCAGGTACGAGGTGCCGCACCCTTCTCCATTTCGCTCGACAACTCGTGGCGGCTCGTATCCAAACCCTCCGATGCCCGCACCGACGATGAGATGGCAAGGAGCCGCGGTGCAGGCCGGCCAAGACCGGCTGTGTTCTGGCTTGGAAACCAGATGGTGCTCAGGGTATCGCGCGAGCGTGACCCAGCCGATGTACTGCTTCATACAGAACCCTTCGTGGGTCATATCGATCACATGCATTCTGCTCACGCTCTGCCAAAGTTCGTGGTCGGCAAGGCGCAGGCATATCCGATCATCCCGTCAAAATCTGCGTCCGACCAACCAGAAGGTAGCAATGGTAGCTGGCCCGTGACGATGGATATCTTCATTACCGAGGACGCAGACCACGAGTTCAGAGGCGGCGTCGCGACACTTTCTTTCTATGGTAAGAGCTACGACGACGTACCCGCCATGTTGGAGGCAGTAAAGGGCTTCGCCTTCACTGACACCGACGCAAGCGAGGCTGGCCCGAAGTCGCGCGCCGGTTCGGGCGGATGAAACCCCTTGCCATTCTGCTCCTGCTTGCCGCTTCGCTCGGCTGCTCACATCCCTCCGCCGGCCCGCCTACCGTGAACTCCGAGGCGAGCGAGAAGGCCACCCAGCGCAAAGAGGATGCGGACGATTTCGCCTCAGGCAAAGAGGCGCGAGCATGGCTCGCCGACGACAAGCACGTGCTGTTCAAGGCGAGCAAGGAAGGCGTTTCCAAGCTCGTCGGCGACCTCTACGCGGCGGGGGCGCCCGAACTTCGCTTCGGCAAGATCGTCAGCGACAAGGACCTCGGCGACCGCGAGTTCGCAGGCGTGCTGATCGCCAAGCTCCCCACCGAGCCCGCCACGCGCAATCGGGTGTTCGAGGCGATGAACGCGTTCTGGAAGCAGATGGGCGACGACCCGGTGAAGGACGAGGGCCAAGAGTTCGCCGGCTTCATGCTGGACTAGGCCGAAGGTTGTCGGTTGTCCCGTCGCATGATCGGGCACGACGGAGCCTGCCCCTCCACTTGCCGAGGGCGGATCGAGGTGCTTCTCTTGAGGCGCGGGCCGACGGACTCGCGCATACTTGCCGAAGCAGCCTGCCGATGAACCTCCACCCGCCCGGCCTTCGCTTGCGTTCCCTCCCCCGGCCTCATGGGGAGGAATCCAGGACCGCTTCCCCAAATCCCAAGCTTGCCGCGAGCGGAGAGTTTGGGGGAGGCCGCGCCCCGTCGAACTCTGCCTTCTATCTGCCCGCGCTTGATACGTTGCGCGCTATCGCCTGGTTCACGGTGTTCTGCAGCCACCTCCTGCCGCGCGATGCGGTGAGCATCCCGGTGCCAGGCTGGGCCAAGGCGGTGTGGGTTGCGGCGGTTCCCGCCGGCACCTACGGGGTGACCCTGTTCTTCGTGCTCAGCTCGTTCCTCATCACGAGCCTATTGCTCGATGAGCAGGCCCGAACGGGAGTGATCGACATCCGCGCGTTCTACGTCCGGCGAGTCTTGCGCATCTGGCCGCTCTACTTCGCGATCCTTGCCTTGGGCACGTTGATCTCGCCCCTCGTCACGCCCTCGGTACCTGTCACCGGCCAGGTGTTGTTCCGGTACGTCACCTTCACCGGTAACCTGGCCGCCGTGGCGGGCGCCGCCGCGCCCATCTCGATCGGCATCCTCTGGAGCGTCTGCGTGGAGGAGCAGTTCTATCTCTGCTGGCCCTGGGTGCTGCGTATATTCCGCGGTCGGGCGATGGTCGCGGCGTGCCTTGCCATGATCGGAATGGGAGCGCTCGTCCGCTACCAGATGACTGCCCACTCGTCGCACTTCGTCTGGGGCCACTCGCTGACCCACCTCGATTGTTTCGCGCTGGGGGCTTTGGTCGCACTGTGGGTTCGGCGCTCGCCGGCCTCCCCGACGCGGGCAACGCCCATGCTCATTTTGTTGGGGTTGCTGGGCCTGCCGCTTGCCGAGCACGTGCTGCATCTGCGAATGCCGGGCCAGCACACCACGACGCCTTGGGAGGCGACCGCTTACTTCGTGATGGCGGCGCTCTGCGCCCTCGTCGTTTGGCAAGCTGCCTTGCTGAAGGGCGGCCTGCTCTGCAACGGTCTGCTAACCGGGCTTGGCAAGCGCACGTACGGCCTGTACTGCTTCCACGGCCTCGTGCTCTCGATCGCCTGGCATTTCCTCGATCGATGGCACTTTTGGCCAGTCGCCGCCCCCGCCCTTGCGGGCACGCTTGGCTTGGCTTTCCTCAGCTATCGGTTCTACGAGATGCCGTTCCTACGGCTCAAGAGGCGCTTTCAGAAGGTGGAGTCGGGCGGAGCCTAGCTGACCATGGCGATCGAGCCGACTCCCGCCCGAGTAAACTCAACCCGATGGCGAGCCCGGTCTTTCGCTTGTACGACACCATGAGCCGGCAGGTGGAGGAGGTGACGCCCCTCGAGCCCGACCATCTGCGCATGTACACGTGCGGGCCGACCGTGTACAACGTCGCCCACATCGGCAACTTCCACACGTTTCTCACCTCCGACCTTATCGTGCGCACTGCCCAAGCGCTCGGTTGGCGGGTCAGCCACGTGAGCAACATAACCGATGTCGGCCACCTGACCGAAAGCGACGTTTCTGACGGGAGCGAGGACCGCATGGCCAAGGGACTCCACTCCAAGGAAGGCTCAGCCTTCGCCAACGTATGGGACCTGGCCGACCACTATGCGAGCCTGTACAAGGAGGATTCCCGCCGCCTCAATCTGCTCGAGCCGATGGTGCGACCCCGCGCCACCCAGCACATTAGGGAGCAGATCCTGGCCGCGGAAAAGCTTGTGAAGAACGGCCATGCGTACGAGACGCCCACCGGAGTGTACTTCTCGGTCAAGAGCTTCAAGGGCTATGGCAAGCTCAGCGGCAACAAGGATCAGGAGAGCCTGAAGCGGGCCGTGCGCAACGTTGTGACCGACGACAACAAGCGCCATCCCGCCGACTTTGCGCTTTGGAAGAAGGACGACAAGCACCTGATGCAGTGGTATTCGCCCTTCGGTTGGGGCTTCCCAGGCTGGCACTTGGAGTGCACGGTGATGGCACAGACCTATCTGGGCGAGACGATCGACCTGCACGCGGGGGGAGAGGACCTCGTGTTCCCCCACCACGAGTGCGAGATCGCGCAGTCGGAATGCCTCACGGGCAAGCCGTTTTGCAACCACTGGGTTCACACGCGCTTCCTCCAGGTCGAAGGCGAGAAGATGAGCAAGTCGGAAGGCAACTTCTACAGCGTGCGCGACTTGGTGGACGAAATGGGCGCCGACCCGCTCGCGGTGCGCTATGCGCTGATCGCCGGGGTGTACGGCAAACCGATGAACTTCACCCTGCAAGGGCTGCGCGACGCGGCCGGGAACATCGAGCGGTTTCAGCAATGCGACGCCTGGGCCGTCAAAGCCCTCGCTAAAGGGCCGTTTGGTCCGGACGAGCTCGGCCCCACCCTTGATGGCCTTTACGAGGAGTGCCTAGTCGCCATGTGCGACGACCTCAACACCGCGGTTGCGCTTGCCAAGGCTCTCGAAGGCACGCGGGCGATTTTGCGCGAAGGGGAGGCGATGAGCAAGGCGTCGGCGGCCTCGGCGAGGGCATTCCTCGACAAGACCAACGGTTTGCTCGGCATCGTCCGTCCGGAAAGCCCCGGTTGCACCCCGAAAGCGCCGGGAGTTGACGAAGGTCGTATCTTGGCGCTCATCGAGGAGCGCGGCGAGGCGAAGAAGGGGCGGGATTTCGCGCGCGCCGATGCGATACGCAGCCAGTTGGAGTCCGAGGGCATCGAGCTTCGCGACGGCCCAGAGGGCACGACCTGGCGCCGGAGGGTCTGAGGCGCGAGCCGTTATGGCCAAGCTGATCGGCACCGCCGGCCATGTGGACCACGGCAAAACGACCTTGTTGCGCGCGCTCACGGGCATCGACGCCGACCGCCTGCCCGAAGAAAAACGTCGCGGCATGACGATTGATGTGGGATTTGCCTACATCGACCTTCCGAATCACGGGAGGGTGTCGATCGTCGATGTTCCCGGCCATGAACGCTTTCTCAGAAACATGCTGGTGGGGGCTCAGGGCATAAACGTGGCGTTGCTTTGCGTGGCGGCGGACGAATCGGTCATGCCCCAGACTCGCGAGCATCTCCAAATCCTCCAATTGTTGCCCGTCGAGGCGATGGTAGTCGCCCTGACCCGGAGCGATCTTGCCGATGCCGAGACGCGGGCGATCGCTGCGGAAGAGGTTCGCGAATTAGTCGCACCGACCCGATTTAAGGGTTCACCCCTAGTGGAGGTTTCAGCTGAGACAGGCGAAGGTCTCGATGGGCTCAAGGCCGAGCTTGATCTAGCGCTGGGTGCGCCGCAAGCGGCGCCAGCAGGCGCCTGGCATATGCCGATCGACCGGGTCTTCACCGCCAAAGGCCGAGGCGTGGTGGTGACGGGAACGTTGGCGGGGGGCCTCGTTCGTGTCGGCGACGAATCTGCGCATCAACGTCCTCGGTCACGACGATCGTCCTCCGACCGCGGCCGAGCTCGATCGGATGCGCGCCCTCATGCGCGGCGAGATGGAGCGCGGCGCGCTCGGCCTGGCGACGGCGCTCAT
>JACOSL010000035.1 GCA_016179045.1 Fimbriimonas ginsengisoli
GCCCCGCAGAGCGTCACCGCCGGCGACCTGGTTACGGTTCAAGTGACGGTCTCGAGCCAGCGTAAGATCAAGCGCCCTTTGGTGGTGGTGAGGGACAACTTGCCGCGCCGCATGGCGCCCCGTGGGGTCACGCCGAGTCTGCCGATAGCCCCCGCCTTCGACGTGCCCATCCCGACCCAGTATCAGTTCCGACCGATGAAGCGCGGCAAGTTCGAATGGAGCGGCCTGGTCGTTCAAGGGACGGATGCCCTTGGCCTCGTTACGATGGATAGGGAATACGAAACGCCTCGAACTTCACTGACAGTATTGCCTGCGCTGGTGCCGGTCGCGCTTGACCTTCCGCCAAGCCTCGGCTGGGGCATCAGCGAGGCGGCAAGCGGGCGTGCCCGAGGGGCGGGAGTGGAGCCTCGCGGCGTGCGCGAATACGTGAGCGGCGACTCGCTCCGTTATGTTCACTGGCCAAGCAGCGCGCGCCACGGGCAACTGCTTGTAAAGGAATTCGAGGCTGGCTCCAACGCCGCCGCCGCGTTCGTTATACAGCGGACCCAAGGCACCGAGATCGGCTCCGGCCACAAGACGAGCCTGGAGGCGATGTGCTCGCATGCGGCGTTCCTCGCCGATCAGTTCCTGCGGCAGGGCACGCGCGTGGAATTCCCGGTTATCGAGCCGCCCTCGCGTTCGATATCTCCTCGCGAACGAATGTCCGAAATCCTGGATGCGCTTGCCGGCATGACCATCGTGGAGGGGCAATCGATCGGCGATGACCTGCTCACCTGCGTTGGGCAGCTGCCGCCTGGAAGCTCGGTATTCGCCATGCTCGCGGTCGCCGACGGTTCGCTGCTCACCGCCATGGGACGTCTGGCCGCTCGAGGGACGCAGGTCGTGGCTCTCCTCTATGATGCGGATGCGTTCAAGCAGAAGGGGCGGGTCCTCAAGGTCCAAAGCGCCATATCGCCTGCGTTCGTCGATCAGATCCGGCAGGCAGGGGCGCACCCCATCGTCGTGCCGCTGGAGGCGTATCCAAAATGATGCGCCGCGCCTTCGTGCTCGATCAGCGCAAGCTGGGGCCAATGGACTACGGCATCATGTGCTTTTGCTCGGCGCTTGCTATTTACAGCACGGCTCGGAGCATTGGCGTAGATCGTTCGACGATGGTTCAAATGCCGATTCTCATGCTGGGGCTGACCGTGAGTTTCTTTGTCAGCAGGAGCGACTCCAAGGCGCGTTGGTTGAAACTAGACGGTGTCGCCTACTTCATTCTCGGCGTGGTGGCGATGTTCGTCGCGGGCCCCATCGGGACTGCTTTGGACGGCGACATCTACCATCAAACGATAGCCACCGCCGGCGCTCTCGAGTGGATGATTGTCTTCTGCAGTTTCGCAGCTTGGCGCGACAGCACCCTCCTGTTTCAGTTCGTGCCAAGCATGTCGCTCTTCGGTCTGGTCGGATGCTGGGACCTCTACAAAGCGGCGACGGTGGCGTTCTTCGTGTTTCTGCTGGGGCTAGCGACGATCTTCGCGCGCGCTCACGGACGGCTCATGATGCGGCAAGCCGAGTTGTCGGGCTACTCGCACGTCGAGCGCCTTAGCGCCGGTCCATGGAAATGGATCGCCGGCCCGGAGTGGGCGCTTGCCTCGGCAGGGGCGATCATCATCGTGAGCTTGATTGGCGCTCCGTTCCTGCGCGAAACGGCGACGGCTGCCGGCTTGGCGGGCACGGTGAAGTTCCAGCCACCTCCGACCACGAGGCCTCTCGAGGGTTCGTTGTTTCCCGACCGCCAAGGCTACGTCCAGATCGGGCGCGGCCCCGCGATTCTGGCCAAGCGGCCGGTGTTGCGGGTGTGGGTGGAAGGGGCGAAGTATCTCCGAAGCGCAACCTACCTGGACTACGTGGACGATGGATGGAAGGCGCGTGCCGACGCCTCGTTCGGGCCGCGTGGGATTGGCTCGGCAGCCCTAGGTCGCTCGTACATGCGCGAGGGCCAGATGATTTCCTTCTCGATTGAACAGATCGTGCCGATGGCTGCGTTGCCCGTGCCGGGCGAGGTCGTCAAGATAAATCCGGAGAGGTTTCTTACTCGCCAAGGGGATGGAACCTACACGATCAGCGTCACCAACGGAACCGGACCCCTCTTTACCGGTCGATCATTGCTGCCGCCCGACCAACCGCCCCCGACCAAGGCTGCGACGGGGCTGAGTTCGCAGTACGCTAGCCTCCTCGCTGACAGATCGATCCCGACGAAGGTAAAGGAGTTGGCGGACCAATGGACGGCGGGCGCTACGACGGACTACGCGAAGGCCCGACGGATCGTGGACGGGATTTCCAGCCGGTGCAAGTACAACCTGCTGGCCCGCCCAACGCCGCCAGGCTCCGATCCGGTTCAGTTCTTCCTCTTCCAGTCGAAGGAAGGCTACTGCGACCTGTTTGCGAGCGCCGTGGTTCTGATGGCGCGCGCCGAGCACATCCCCGCCCGCTACGCCGTGGGATACCTCGTGAACCCGGAGAACGCGCAGAAGGATGGAAGCATCGTTGTGGGTGAGCCGGATGCGCACGCTTGGGCCGAACTTCTGTTCGAGGGCAGGGGATGGGCGGCATTCGACGCGACCGCGGATGCCCAAGAGGTTGTGGGCGCGGGGCGCGGCGCCAGCACTGAGTCCAATTTCATTTCGGAGTGGTGGTTTCGATACTTGGTTGCCCCGCTGGCGGTGGCAGGCGCTATGTTCGGACTCTACACGCTCGCACGCCGTCGGCTGTCCGCTGCCTCGAACGGCAGGGACTTGCGCCGCGACCTCGGGCGGGCATACAGTCGATTCGAGAATCAGCTACTGCCCTACGTCGGCCACCCGCGCCGCTTGGGCGAGACACCGGGCGAGTACGTCGTTGCAACCCAAACCGGCCTTGCCTCCGCCTACCCCGAAGCGGAGGAGATCAATCGCGTGTTCGAGCGGCTCATGTTTGGCCTGCCTGAGCCGCCGCAGGAAGAAGTGGACGCCCTCGGACCTCGGCTGAAGGCTTTCGGAGACTCGGTCCGCCGCGTTCGGAAGCAAGGATCGACGCGTCTATGAACTTCTCCGCCGCCAAGGCGCTCCAAGCACGAGTCATCCTCCTCGCCGGTGAGGAGGGCGCCCTGCGCGCTCGTGCTTTTCAAGACCTCCTGACGGAGATGGGCAGCGACATGGAGACGCAAGAGCGCGAGGGATTCGTGGGCGGCGAGTCCGAACCGCGCGATTGGGCCGGCGCGGCCGGAACCGCCCCGTTTCTGGCCGATAAGAGAATCGTCGTCGTGCGCCACCTGCTGCGAGCTGGGCCAAGCCAGTCGCTTACTCCGGCGGAGCGCGACAAGGCATTCAAACTCATGTTTGCCCGCGCCGAGTCCGCCTTCGCTTCCTTGCCTGAAACCGCATTGCTCATCCTGATCGCCGACGACGAGCTAGGCGACGACCGGAAACAGCGCGATCTCGCCAAGCCGCGCAAGGGTTGGGAGGAGTGTGTCGCCAAGGCGGGGGGGCATGTCGAAAGCTTCAAGATCGAGCCAAAACAGGCTCGCGAGCTCCTTCGCGCCGAAAGCGAGCGCGTTGGCCTGCATATGCAAGAGCAAGTGCTCAGTGAACTCATCGAGATGTGCGGCGCTAATCTAAGCCGGTCGATGGAGGAGCTAGAAAAGCTGGCCCTCTATTGCCCAGAGGGCAGCACGGTCTCGACCAAGGACCTGCGAGACGTCGTGGTGCCGTCCCGGGAGTGGGGCGTATTCAAGCTGGTGGATGCCGCGATCGGCGGCCAGGCGGGCGAGGCGCTTCGCCAACTCCGGATTCTCCTCGCCTCGGCAAACAAGACGGAAGACGCCGCCCTGCGCAACATCTTTCCTAACGTGCAGAGAATGCTGCGCCTGGTATGGCAAGCGCGCGTCTGCTTGGATGCGGGAGTTCGGCCCAATTCGGAGGCAATTCAGGATGCCCTTCCGAAGAAGAACTACTTGCCCAAAGAGCAAGAGTTCGTCCAGGGCAAGGCGATGCGCCTAGCCAGGCGGCTAAGCTTTGCCGAGTTGGCCTCGTGCTTCGAGGTGGTTGCCGATGCGGATGCGCGGCTCAAGGGCCTGAAGCCAAGTGCGTCGTCCATGGAGACGCTCGAGCGGATGACCCTCGAACTGGTGCAAATCGCGAGCTAGGCTTCCACGGGGGCCAGGTCTTCCTCGACCGGGGTTTCCGGCGCCTCGGCGACGGGCGCTTCCACGATCGCGTTCGGGTCGAACACCTCGACGTTGATCCAGGCGTCCACCGAACGATGGAGATCCAACTGGACCGAGTGCACGCCAAGCCGCTTGATCGGCTCGATCAACGCTACTTTTTTGCGGTCGACCTCCACTTTGAGCTGGGTCTTGAGCGCCTCGACGACGTCCTGCGACGTGATGGCGCCGAACAGCTTGGTGGAATCCGACCCCGCCTTGCCCTCGATGCGCACGGTTTGACCATTGACTCGGTCGCGGAGTTCCTCGGCGGCGGCGGTTTGGTCGGCCGACTTGGCCTCTACCCGCGCGTTTCGCCTCCCGAGAGCCTCGATCTGCTTCTTATCGGCTAGGATCGCCAGGCCGCGCGCGAAGAGATAATTGCGTGCGAATCCATCGGCCACCGTGACCACCTGGCCCTCTTTACCAACTTTGGGCACCGTCTTGTTCAGAATGACCTTCATTGAAATCCTCTATCTGCTGAGCCCGATTCCCACCGTGGCCGCGTTTCGGCGCAGGATGCGGTCCATACCGAACCAGCCCACCACGCCGTCTCGGAACTCGTACTGCGCCGCGAGGTTGAACGTGGGGTTGTTGATATCGAACAGGTCGCTTCGTAACCCCAGCCTGGGCGCGAGGCGATAGTCTACCCCGACTCCCGGCTTGCTGGCGTAGATGCCGTAGCGATAGTCGCCCGCCCGCGAGAAAGGCTTGGCGAGCTGCGCGCTGATCTTGTTGCTTTCGAACGCGTCGAACAGCCCGAGCCGCACAGTTGAATCAAGAATCGGAGTCTCCACGTCGATGTCGGTTCGCCAGCGATTCGGGTGGCTCTCTCGCATAAGTCGCATCTCGGCATGGATCGGTGGCGCCTTGGCGCCGGGCTTGCTGAGCACCCCGCCAAGCTTCTTGAGCAACTCGTGTGCCTCGTCGGCGATCGCGTTCGCCTTGTCGGCCAGCTCGATCGCCTTCGCGGTGATGACAGCGCCGTTCTTGGTCAAGGTCTCGGTGTTGGTGGCGATCTTGGTGCCCGTATCGGTGATCTGCGCCACATGGCCCATGGTCTGGGCAAGCGGCTCGCGGAGCTTGGGATCGGTAACGAAACGGTCGAGGTCGCCGACCAGCGTTTGCGCTTTTCCGGCGGTAGCCCCGAGTTGATCGAGCAGAGCCAGACTCTTCGCTTGCAACTTGCCTTCCTTCATCAGCTTGGCGACCATTGAGGCGCTTTGCTCGACGTCCTCCATCGCCCGCGCGGTGTTGCGCAGGGCCAGGTCGAGTTGCCCCCGATTGCGGGCCAGAAGCGACTGGGTTTCCGTCGCCAGGCCACCAAATCGAACGAGGGTGTCATTGGTCGATTGCAGGAGCTTGCGCAGATCGGTGCGGAGGCCCTGGTCGCCCAGCAGCTCCCGGGTCGCGCGCATCGTCGCGGTCAGTTCGCGCACGGTCGGGTTGTCGGAGGGAAGCATCGAATCCAAGGTGCCCGGTCGAAAACCAACCAGGGTTGCGCCGGGGGATTCTTCGAGGGCGGTCGTCTCGGCCGGCGGAAGCAGATGAATCGCCACGTCTCCGAAACCGATGAAGCTGGCCGGTATGGTGGCGCGGGTGCCGCGGGGTACGCGGGCGCCCTCATCCAGGCGCAAAGTCAGGAGGGCGGAGCGTCCGTCCGGCTGCAACCGCGTCTCGGTGACCGACCCTACGGGAACACCGGCCATGAGCACCTTGGTTCCTAGCGCCACCCCGGTAGCATCGTCGAAGCGGGCGTACAGGGTCTTGGTCTTGCTCCAGGGCAGGAAGCGGCCGAGCAGGGTGTAGCCGCCTGCCAGCAGGGCGAGGAACAGAATGACGAGAGCGCCCACCTTGGCCGTGCCTGGCATGGGCGTAGTTTAGCTCTGGCGACTGGTCAATTTGCTGGGCGAGCGATGCCCGCTATGGGCGGACTCGAAGAGAACATTCAGCGGTTTGCGGCGTCATCCTCAAGGCTAGCGGACCCGCCACCGAGAATTAGCTCAAGGGGGACCGCCAGGTACGCTCGCGATGCAGAATCGCCGGTGCCACGACCGCCTTGAGACCGTCTAAAGAAAAAGGACGATCCCGGTCCGGACATCGTAGAAATGCAAGTAGGTCGGCGCGCCGATGGGCGCCCGCGAATTGGTGAGAACTTAGCTTTATGTGGCAACGCTTTACGGAACGAGCAAGGAAAGTGGTGTTCTACGCGCAGGAGGAGGCGCAGAAGTTTGGCGAGGGGTACGTCTCGACCGAGCATCTGCTCCTCGGCCTTGTCCGAGAGTCGGACAGCGTCGCCGCGCGAGTGCTCGAAAAGCTGGGCGTCAGCCTGAACCGCATCCGCGCCGAGGTGGAACGGCAGCTCCCGAGGGGAGACGCCCGACCGAGCCAGGATATGACTCTGACCCCCCGCGCCAAGCGCGTCATCGACCTTGCCTACGACGAAGCAAGAAACCTCAACAACAATTACATCGGCACCGAGCACTTGCTGCTCGGGCTGATCCGCGAGGGCGACGGGCTGGCGGGACGCGTGCTTGCCAAACTGGGCGTCGAGCTTGAAAAGGCCCGGCGCGAGGTCATGGCGCTGCAAGACAACGAGACGCAGACCAAGTCGGGCGGACGTAGCGCGGGCGGTTCGACCGGCACGACCAAGACCCAAACGCTCGACGAATTCGGACGCGACTACACCGAACTGGCGCGCGAAGGTCGCCTCGATCCGGTGGTGGGCAGGCAGTCCGAGATCGAGCGGGTCATGCAGATTCTTTGCCGGCGCACGAAGAACAATCCGTGCCTCATCGGCGAGCCCGGCGTGGGTAAGACGGCGATCGCCGAGGGCCTGGCGTTGCGCATCGTGAGTGGGGACATCCCCGATTTGCTTCGCAACAAGCGGATCGTTGCTCTCGATCTGGCCGGCCTCGTGGCGGGCACCAAGTATCGCGGCGAGTTCGAGGAGCGGATGAAGAAGGTGATGGAAGAGGTCCGCAAGGCGGAAGGAAACGTGATCCTCTTCATCGATGAGCTCCACACCCTCGTGGGGGCGGGCGCGGCCGAAGGCGCGATCGATGCCTCCAACATCATGAAGCCCGCGCTGGCGCGCGGCGAGCTTCAATGCATCGGCGCTACTACGCAGGACGAGTACCGCAAGTACATCGAGCGGGACGCGGCCCTCGAGCGGCGCTTCCAGGGCGTTAAGGTCCGGGAGCCATCCGAGGTCGAGGCGGTGGACATTCTCAAGGGGCTGAGGGAGCGCTACGAGGCGCACCACCAGGTCGAGATCACCGACGACGCGATTGCCGCCGCGGTGACGCTTTCACAGCGATACATATCGGATCGCAGCCTGCCCGACAAGGCGATCGACCTCGTCGACGAGGCGGCTTCCCGAGTGCGGTTGCAGCAGAGTCTGCCGCCGATCGAGGTTAGGAACGACAGAGCCAAACTCATCAAGCTGACGAGCGATATCGAACACATCGCCAAGAGATCGAACGGCGATGAGGCGCTTGCCAAGCTTCAATCGGAGCGTGAGCAGTTGGAGAAGAGCATTCGCGAGCGGGAAGAGGCCTGGGGCGCTGAGGCCAAGCCCGAGCCGATCGTCAGCGAGTCGGAGATCGCCCAGATCGTGCAATCGTGGACCGGCATCCCGGTTACCAAGCTCGTCGAAGCCGAGTCGCAGAAGCTCTTGCGAATGGAGGACGACCTCCACGGCCGCATCATCGGTCAGAACGACGCGGTGATCGCGGTTTCGCGGGCGATTCGACGCGCCCGCGCCGGCCTGAAGGATCCAAAGCGGCCGATGGGCAGCTTCATCTTCCTAGGGCCCACCGGCGTCGGCAAGACCGAGATGGCAAAGGCGCTCGCGGCCTACCTTTACGAGAAAGACACCAACATGGTCCGGATCGACATGTCGGAGTACATGGAGAAGTTCTCGGTCAGCCGCCTGGTGGGTGCACCTCCGGGCTATGTGGGCTATGACGAGGGCGGCCAGCTCACCGAACAGGTTCGCCGCAACCCGTATTGCGTCGTGCTTCTCGACGAAATCGAGAAGGCCCACCCCGAGGTGTTCAACATCCTGCTTCAAGTGATGGAGGACGGCCATCTCACCGATAGCCAGGGCCGAACGGTCGATTTCCGGAACACGCTGCTGATCATGACTTCGAACGTGGGCGTCAAGCCGGTCGAACTCGACAAAGCGCTCGGCTTCCGCGACCACAAGATGGACATCAACGACCCGCGCACCTACGAGTCGATGAAGACCAAGATGCTGGACGAGATGAAGAAGCTCTTCCGGCCCGAGTTCCTCAACCGAGTGGACGAGGTGATCGTGTTCCAGCACCTGAAGAAGGAAGAGATCCTCGAAATCGCGGACCTCTACATGAAGCGCGTGAACGAGCAGGCGGCGGCGCACGGATTTAGCATCGTTTTGAGCGACGCCGTTCGCAATATGCTCGCCGACCAAGGCTACGATCCGAACTTCGGCGCGCGGCCGCTCAGGCGCGCCGTTCAGCGGCTAATCGAAGACCCGCTCAGCGAGGAATTGCTGCCCGGCCGCTTCCAGGCAGGCGACGTCATCAAGGCCGAGCTCGATGAGGCCACGAAGACGGTGACCTTCAAGCGAAAGGGGGCCGACAGCGCCTCCAAGAAGGAAAAGGAACTCGTCAAGAAATAGCGAGCCCGTTGCAAGTGATAGGGGCGGACGCCAACAAGGCGTCCGCCTCTTTTCTCGGGGCCGAGTAGACGCTAGGCCTTACCAGTCATGGGCCGATCTTCAAAGAGACCGTTGTAGAGCAGCCCGGCAACGATGCCGCCGAAGATGGGGCCAACAGTGTAAACGAGCGCGTTCATCCAGTTTCCGTCAAGAAGGGCGGGACCGAACCAGCGAGCCGGGTTGATAGCCGCGCCAGTGTATGGCCCGCCCGCCAGGACGCCCACCGCGATGGTGAGGCCGATGAACAATCCTCCCACTTTTGGTGCGCGAAGGTCCACCGCCGTTCCGAACACGACGATTACAAGGAAGAAGGTGAGCACGGCTTCGAAGACGGCCGCCTGCACGGGGCTGATCGAAGCGACCGCGGGCAATCCGGCACCTGCGGGCAATACGGCCACCCACCGCGCCAAAATCGCGCCGAGGAACGCCCCGACGAGTTGAGCTCCTACGTACTGCAAGCCCACCCGAATGCGCATCCGTCCCGTAGCGAGGAAGGCGCAGGTCACGGCGGGGTTGAAGTGCCCGCCGCTGATGACGCCCAGAGCACTCACCATGGCACCGATAGCCAAGCCATGACCGAGAGCAGACTCCACGAGACCGGCCGTCATGCCGACTTGGGTGGCCGCCGCGCCGCTGAGGATTCCTATGAACAGGAGGGTGAACGTGCCGACCAATTCGGCGGCAAGGGCTTTCACATTCATGGTTACACCAAAGGACGATGGTGCGTCCCTGGGCGATGCCATGCGCTACTGCGCTTCGATTATCACCGCAGTCCCATAGGCGATGACTTCCGTTATGCCCTGGGCGACCTCGGTCGCGTCGTAGCGCATCGCGACGACCGCGTTTGCTCCTAGGTCGGCCGCATGCCGGACCATGAGTTCGTACGCCTCGCGCCTTGTGGCCTCGGCAAGCTCTGTGTAGAGCGTGATGTTGCCGCCGAACATGCTCTGGATGCCTGCGCCGAACGTGCCGAATACCGAGCGGCTTCGAACGGTGATCCCGCGCACCACCCCAAGCCCCCTAACCACCTTGTAGCCGTCGAACCCGTTGGAGGTGGTGACCCAGGAATGGATGTCCATGCGCCCATTATGGGCTTAGCGATTGGCTGGGTCGGAGGCGGGTTGGGATGGCGTGGGGCCGCCGCCATCGATCGCGGGCACGATGAGCACAGTGTCGGAGCCCTCTTCCAGCGCGGTGAAGCCAAAACGCTTGCCCATGTCTTGCAGTATCGCCATCGGGCTCATGTCGATGTAGTCCACGCGGATGTCGGGATTTGGCGTCCCCGGGGCGATGAATAGGTCGAGCAGCGCATGCGACGAGATCGCTTCCAGAACGCTCTGCATGGAGGCGGAGACAACGTGGATAGTCATGGGCCGTTTTCGCATGGGGAGCGGCGGCTCGGCACCTGGCGGCGCCTTTGGCAGAGCCTTAAGCGGCACCGGCCCTCCGAAATCGGCCCCGTCACCGGCCCGGCCCCGTGGTGGCACGGCGGCCGACTCCCTCTCAGCTCCATACCGGTGTCCGATGTAGGTGTTGCCGGTGGGATACTCCTGCGGTGTAGCCGCTGGGGCCAGCGGGACCGATGGAGCCGGTCCATCCAGTAAGCTTCGGGTGGCGAAGAATGAGGCGCCTGCAATCGCGGCAAGACCAAGGGCCCCAAAGGTCCAGGAGACCCGCATGTTCGGCCTTGGGATCGTTACCGTGGGGATGAATGGCCCTGATGGAATCGCCACCGTCGCCAGATCACGCGCTCCGCGCAACTGATCCAACATTTGCAGCCGTCGGTCCAATTCGGCCTTCCACTCAGGGTATCGGCCCTCAAAATCGGCGATCGCCTGCGCATTTCGGCTGTCGGTCAGATTCCACAGCATTCGGTCGATGTCGCTTGGAATCGCAGTCATGCAAATTCTCCATCAAAGGCGGAGCGGAAGCGCTCACGCGCCCGATAAAGCCGAGTCTTGGCCGCGTTCGGGCCACATCCGAGGCTGCGGCCGATCTCGATCAGACTCAGTTCCTCCCAGTAGAAAAGGACGAGGATGGCGCGGTCCGACGGCTGCAGCCTTTCAAGTGCTTCCTGGACTCGCGGATCGCTCTCGGGCGTCTCCTCGGTTTCGATAGGCAGGCTCTCGGAAAGCTCGACTCCGCGTCGCCGGTTTCGGTTGCGCCGGCCCTCCTGAATGCTGCGGTTGACCGCAACGCGAAAGAGCCAGGTGCTGAACTTGGACCTATGGTCGAAGCGATCGAGGTTGCGGAAGACGAGCGTGAAGATCTCCTGCGCAGCGTCGGTCGCCTCGTCCGCATCGAGAAGAATGCCTCTGGCAATCGAGTAAACGCGTTCGTAATAGCGGCGGTAGAGGGTTTCAAAGGCGAACGAATCCCCTTGGAGGAAGCGCCGCACGAGGCGGGCATCCTCGTCCAAGAGGAGCGTTCTCGGCTGAACCGTTGTATTGATCGCAGGTACCACGCTACAGAATTCGACGGCAAACGGCTACCTACGGTTACCCAGGTCGGTCTGCGACCGTGGGTGAGCCTATAGGCGTCGTTCGGCGAGCGAACTCGTCTGGGAGTCTCCCAAGCACATAGACGTTCAAGGCAAGCAAAACCGCGCACATCGTGGCCGCCGCTAGGACCTTCTTCCTCGGGGCCAGCGTCAATAGGCCCAGCGCGAGGAGAAGGGCGATGGGTCCGATTACGGGGATGATGTACCGTGCCTGGGCTTGGAAATAGGTGAGATTGAAGCGCAGGAAGCCTGCGAACACAAGCAAGCCGAAGAACGCGCAAACGACGTGCGGGCGCCAATGTGCCTTGACATCGGTTCGTTTCAAGCCATAGAGCCCTGCTGCGGCCAGCGCGATGCCCGCCGCGATGAGCAAGCGGTAAAGCGTATTGGGGTCGCGGGTCGACATGGGCAGGCCGGTCCCGTTGACGAAGATGTCCATGTACCCGAACGCGCCGATGAAGCTGCGCGCCGTCCACCAGGCGAACCAGTTCAACCAGTAATCGACGGGCCCCACCCCCGCTACCAGATCAGCCGTGCGCGGAGAGCCCGTGAAGCCCTGCTGAAACACCTGAATCCCGAGAGCGTCGCCATAGAGCCGTGCATTGCGGAGCCACCATGGCAACGCGATGAGGCATGCAAGAGCAATGCAAGCTAGGAGCATGGGCCAACGGCGCCTAGCCGGGATCAATCCAGCGACCACGAGCACGGGGAGCACCGTAATCGCGCTCGTCTTGCTCAGGCATGCAAGTCCTGCCAGAGCGCCGAGGAGCATCGCGCGCCGCCATGTCCAGCCGTGCTCGGCGCAGAGTGCGGCCACACCCACCGTCCAGGTGACGGATAGGTAAAGCAACGAGTCGTTGGTGATCGCCGAATCAAGCGCGATCAACATCGGCAATAGGGCCGCAAACCCTGCTGCGGTGAGCGCCAGGCCCTTGCGACCCGTGCCCCAAACTCCCATGAAGAACACGCCCGCGACCGTGCCCATCCCGAGAAGGGCGTTGAGATAGCGAAGCCGACGGCCTTCCGGCGCCGCAACATCCCGGACTCCACAGAGCTTCGCCCAGCCGACCGCGAGGATGTAGTAGGCCGGAGTCTGATGGCTCTGGTAAGTCTCAATGAGGTTTGGGTCGCCCGGGCGAAACACAGGAAACGTGCCCGTGTCCAGCAGATGCTGAACGTAGTTCGCGTGTTGGCGCTCGTCCGGAGCGCCGACGTCGGGAACCGGTTGCGGCAGGCCGGTCTTGGGGTCTCGCTGGCCGAGCAGGATGCCGGGTGAGCGATACGGGGTGACGCCGGCGTAGAAGATCGCTAGGAGACCATGAAGGGCCATCAGAGTAGCGAGGATCGCGGCGGTGCGCATTTACCTGGAAGACGTGCGAGGGCTCATTTTGGCGAACCTTGCGATACACTGGAAACGTTGACGAGTTGAGGAAACGACTATGGGAACGTTATTGGGACTGATCGCCGTTGCCGCCTTGTCGCAGGGGGTCGACTCCCCCGTCGGCCGCGGGCCGAAGATGGTGGCCGACTACGTCGCCGCGATGCAGCGGGCCACTTCCCTGAGCGCGACCGTCTCCATGCAGCAAATCGGCGGTGCGCCCTCCACGTACAGCTTTCAGTTCGCCAAGCCGAACAAGGCACGCATTGAGACGCCCAAGCAGCTCATGATTGCGGATGGCACGACACTGACCATTCTGAACAAGACCAACGCCACCTATTTCCGAGCGCCGGAGACGCAGGATGGGTTGGGCAACATCCTATCCGGGCTGGAGTACATGGTCTGGCGACCGTTCTTCTTTCCGAACGCCCTTGGAAGGACCCTGGTCACTCGTCCGACCGGCATGGTCACACGTCGAGGCATGACGCTGGACGGGGTCGAAGTGCTCTATGATCCGGGCGAGCACTACGCGGTCACGCTGTTTCTCGACCCGGCCGACAACATCGTAAGGCAGGCGGAATTCGTTCACAGTTCCCTCAGCACAAGCGAGAGCTTCATCGTCGACGCGAAGACGCTCGCGATCAATGAGGCGATCCCTTCGAGCCAGTTCCAGTTTGAGCCTCCCGCGAACGGAAAGCAGGTCAGCCTCGACGAGATGGTTACCGACCGTTGGTATGCCAGCCTGGACGAGGCCCTTGCCGTCGCGGCACGCACCAATAAGCTGGTGCTCGTCGATTTCTACGCCGATTGGTGAAGCTGGTGCCAGTTGTTAGACCGGTCGGTCTACCCCCAACAAAGCTTCAAAGACATGAGCCGCTCGTTCGTCTTCTGCAAAATCAACGGCGAGCAGCAGCCCGCCCTCATGGGGAAGTACAGCGTGCCTGGGTTCCCAACGCTCGTCTTCATGAAACCGTCGGGGCAGGTGGTCCATAGCTTTTCAGGCTATCGGCCCCTCGACCGCTTCCTGGCGGAAATGGAAACCGCCCGCCAGAACGCGGCCAAGTAGGAGGGGCGCTCTCCAAGCGGCTTGCCGCCTCGCCGATCCTTAATGGTGAGGAGGCCGGGCTTAGGTAAACTTAGCCTCCCGTGATCCTGCCACCGGAGCCCCGTATTTGAGTTCAAACCCAGGCCAGGCGACGGCCATGAAGAGCGCCATGAAACCCCATCCGACCCCGGGGAGGGCGAGCGAGCAACTGACTAAAGAGGACTGCCTGGAGATGTTCAGGCAGCTCTACTTGGCGAGGTACTTCGACGTCCGGCTGATTAAGGAAAAGAAGCGCGGGCGGCTTCGCGGGACGCTCTACTCCTCGCACAACCAAGAGGCGATCATAGTCGGCTCGATCTTCGGCCTTCGCCCGACCGACTGGATCAGCCCGGTCCACCGCGACATGCCCATGTTCTTCATGAAGGATATGCGGGCGGGCTGGCGCAACCCCGACCGGATGGGCATGAGCATCGAGGAGGTTTGCGCGCAGGTGTGGTGCAAGTCGGGATCGCCCGGCCGAGCGCGCGACAACTGGTCGCACATCGGTAGCCTCGAGAAGCGGATCATCCATTCCACCTCGATGCTTGCGGGCACGATTCCGGTCGCGGCGGGCGTCGTGCTGGCGGATCGGCTGAACGGCGGCGACGCGGTCGTGCTCACCTTCAACGGTGAAGGCTCGACCGCGCAGGGCATCTTCCACGAAGCGATCAACTACGCTGCCATACACAAGCTGCCCGTCATCACGGTAGTCGAGAATAACCAGTGGGCCTACGGCACGCCGGTCCAACTGGAAGTGCCAACCGAGGACGTCGCCGACCGGGCCAAGGGCTACGGCATTCCCGGCTACATCGCCGACGGCCAGGACGTGTTCGACGTGTACGACAAAGTGATGGAAGCGGTCGAGTACGCGCGCTCGGGCAAGGGCCCGAGCATCGTGGAGTGCAAGACGTTCCGCGCCTACGGCCACGGCGACCACGACGACGATCGCGCAGCCAAGTATCGCGACCCGCACGAGGTTGAGGAAGGACGCTTGCGCGATCCCCTCGCCATCTGCCGTCGCCGCCTCATCGAGAAGAGCTACCTGACCGCCGACGACGCGATCCGCTTCATGGCGGAAGGCAAGAGCTCGTCCGAGGCCACCACCGAAGACTTTCCGCCCGAAGTGGTCGCCTACCTCGATGAAGGCATCCGCTTTGCGCTCGCTTCGCCGGAGCCGCCCGCCGAAGAGGGTGGCATGTGGGTGTTCAAGGAGTCCGAATGAGTGCCGCCGCCAAGGCTCCCGAATCTCTGAAGAAGAACTACCTCACCGCGCTGAGGGAAGCGCTCGACGAGGAGTTTGGCGCCAACCCCGACGCTCTCTGCATGGGGGAGGATATCGGCATCCTCGGTGGCGCTTTCGGCGTCACCGAGGGCCTCCAGTCCAAGTACGGAAAGGATCGGGTGATCGACATGCCGATCAGCGAGGCGGCGATCATCGGCGCGGCGGTCGGGGCGGCCATGAACGGCAAGACCGTCGTGGCGGAAATGCAGTTCATCGACTTCATCTCCTGCGGCTTCGACCAGATCGTGAACATGATGGCCACGTACTACTACCGCACGGCGGGCGAGGTGAACATGCCGGTCGTGGTGCGCGGCCCGGCGGGCGCGTATGGGGGCGGCGCGCTGTATCACAGCCAGATGAACGAGGCTTGGTTCTGCCATTCGCCCGGTTTGCGGGTGGTTTGCCCTTCGACGCCTTACGATGCCAAAGGGCTGCTGAAGGCGAGCATGCGCGACGGTAACCCGGTGATCTTCTACGAGATCAAGGAGCTGTACCGCCAGCGCGAGATCGAGGAGGAGCTGCCCGCTTCGGATTACATCGTGCCGCTTGGCCAGGCGGCGGTTCGGCGTGAGGGCTCCGACGTGACGCTCGTTACCTACGGCAACAACGTGTACCACTGCCTGAAGGCCGCCGATGCCTTGGCCGAGCGGGGCGTCTCCGGCGAAGTGATCGACCTTCGCACGCTCGTTCCCCTCGACGAGACCACGATTTTCAAGTCGCTCGCCAAGACCAACCACGTCGTGGTTGTGAACGAAGCGCCCCGAACGTGCGGCTTTGCGGGCGAGGTGGTAGCGCGCATCTGCGATAGCGCGTTCGATCTGCTCGACGCGCCTCCGGTTCGGGTTACGCGGCTGGATACGCCGGTGCCGTGGGCCAAGCCACTGGAGAGCTTCGTGCTGCCGTCGACGGAGAAGATCGTCGACGCCGCGTTGCGGGTCGTGCGCTTCTGAAACAGGGTTCTTCGCGGCGGGATCGGGCCGAGCCGGTGATCAGCTAGCTTTGGCCGGCGAGAGGAGAAAGAGATGAGGCAGATGGTCCCCGCGCTCTCCCCATGCGAGGATCTGGCCCCGGTTATTGATCTGGTCGGCGTAAAGCAGGTCTACACCGCTCACGACCTGAAATAGGTCCTCGCGATGCCCGCCGGTCCAGGGGCAGGCGTGAAAGTCATTCTCGTCCGGATGGAGGAACGAACCCACAATGTCCCCATGATCGTTGATCGCATATGCGGTCGAGGCTAGTTCCCCAGGCCCGGCCAGAGACCGAAATTGGAGGTCGGTTCCCCATACGGCTGCCTCGGTCTCCTGATACCAGACGATCTTGTCTCGTGCCTTCTCAACTTCTCCTACGCAAACACCTTCCGCGTTGAGCGCATTGACCTTCGAACCGCGGTAACCGTTAGGATGGAGGAAATACCAGATACCGCCGACTCTCGCAACCGGCTCCTTTCCGTCGCTTCCCCGCAGCATGCCGAAAAGGTCACCGCCAACGTCGGTGCCTTGGAGAACAAACTCTGAATTGGACGTTTCCAATCCGCCGCTCATGATCTCCCCCGCGCCCTCGGGCGTTTTCCTGAGGATCCATGGGCCGTAGGACAGCCACACAGACCCGTCGCGAGCGATGGATACAGGACCGACCGGATACTTCAACCGGGAGACCGACGGCTTGCCCAGACCTTGGGTTCGATCGGCGTTCCATACGACCAGGAACGGGCCCACCGGGGATCGGTCCTTGGATTTCCACGTCAAATGCAGGGCCGTCGCAGCGATTACATTGCCCCGACCTGAGAACTGAATAAGGAAATCGGCAGGAGCCGGCAAAGGCAAGGCGAGGGTCTTGCCTTCCCGCCATATGAAGGGCCGCTGCCTCCGAAAATCTCCATTGGCGTCTGGTCCGAAGCCGACTCCCACCACGAACCCAGAGTCGGTGAGGCACGCCTCCTGTCTCAACTCCTCGAACCCCGGCAGTCCTTTTATTTCGACCGCCGTGTACCTCGGGCCCGCCAGAACCGTCGCAACGAGCATAGCTGCCGGGAGCATCGGCCCCATTGTATATCGGGATTGCTAGCGCCGGTCCGCTGTAACATTCGGTTGCCGGCGAATTCGTACGTGCTGCCGTCGACTGAGAAGAACGTTGACGCCGCTGAGCGCGTCGTGCGCTTCTGAGCGAGGCTACTCTTCGCGCACCCGCGCTCTCTCGCGCATGCCAGGCTCATCTTGCTTGTGTGCTGACCTCGACCCAGCGGGGCGGCGATGGCGTGATCTGAATCCAAAGAACCTGTGCGGATTGACACCTATCCTTCCAAAGGGACGCCAAGGATGGCGTCCGAAGAACAATGGCGAGCGAGTGCCCGGAGGGCACGAGCGACCCAAGAGGAAAAACGCCATGCCCCTGCCACACGGCGGGGGCGGCTGAGGCGACTCGTCCGTCGAAGCGCAGCGAAGGCGGAAGCCGAAGCGGGGGTGGTCCTCCGCCGCAAGGCGGAGGGATGGGTCCGACACGGACGGGCGTTAGGGCGAAGAATCCCACGAACTTGCCGCGGAACAGACTCGAAGTGCTGCTCGGCAGGTCTATGCGAATCGCCATAGCGGCATGCGTAGGGTAGACATTGCCCCATGCCTTGCCTGGCGATGCTCGCCCTTGCGTCAATGATGCCCGCGATGACCGACCCCGCACTCGACGCCGCCGCCCGCAACGCGGTGGGGACCGCGATTATCAAGTTCAAAGACAAGAACCTGAAGGGCGATGAGATCGCGGTGAGCGTGGCGCGCCTCGACCGGGCACACGGCTCTTGGGCGGTCGGCAGCTGCCGGGGCGAGGTGGCGATGTACCCCGCCAGCGTGGTGAAGCTCTTCTACCTCGTCTACCTCGCCAACCGACTCGAGGATGGCTCGCTGAAGCTGACTCCCGAATTGGAACGCGCGGCCAAGGACATGATCGTGGAATCGATCAACGACGCCACCTCCCTCGTGGTCGACACCTTGACCGACACCACGAGCGGGCCCGAACTGCGGCCCGCCGAACTCAAGAAATGGGCGGAGAAGCGCAACCTCGTCAACCGCTGGTACCGCGCCAACGGCTTCCAGGGCCTCAACATCTGCCAGAAGCCCTGGAATGAGGGCCCTTACGGGCGCGAGCGCCAGTTCGTGGGCGAGAGGTACGACAACCGCAACATGCTCACCGCCGATGCCTGCGTGCGCCTGATGGCGGAGATCGCACTCGACAAGACGGCGCCTTATGGCGCGCCCGCCACGCCATCCGGGCTCAAGAGGGGCGCATGGATGAAAGGCTTCCTCAGCCGCAAACCGGTGGCGGACGGCGGGGAAGGGGACGAGCAATCCAAGGGCTTTTCCGGCGAGGTGCTGCCGAAGGGATTCAAGCTGTGGTCGAAGGCGGGGTGGACGAGCACCGTGTACCACGACGTGGCGTGGATTCAAGCCCCAGACGGGCGCGAGTTCGTGTGGGCGATCTTCACCAAGGGGCATAGCGACGACAAGATCGTGCCGTTCGTGGCGGGGGAGTTGTTGAAGCTCTGAGCCTCGAGATTTGGGATTCCGAGATGCCTCCGACGTACTGAGGTGCCAAGACCGCCGTTAGAGCAAGCAGGGTTAGGGCTACCAAGCGATCACCCCACCAGCGTCCGCAGGTCTTCCTCAACCACCTCGTGCTTGGTGTCGGCCATGCGCAGGAACTCCTCGTAGAGCAGCTCGAAGCGCTCCTCGGTGAAGTTGAAGCCCATCTCGGCGAGGCGGTGACGCAGGCCGTGCCGGCCCGAGCGGGCGGTCAGGATGATCTCGCTCTTTTCTGCCCCCACTAGCCTCGGGTCGATGATCTCATAGGTTGAGCGCTCTTTCAAGACGCCGTCCTGATGGATGCCGCTCGAATGGGCGTAGGCGTTCGCGCCGACCACCGCCTTGTTGCGCTGCACCATCATTCCCGTTAACTTTGCGACGAGCCGAGACATCGGCAGCAGCCGAGTGGAATCGATGCCGGTCTTCACGTGGAAGTAGTCCGCGCGAATCTGCAACGCCATCACGACCTCCTCCAGCGAGGTGTTGCCCGCGCGCTCGCCGATGCCGTTCACGGTCACCTCAACCTGCCGCGCGCCGCCCAGCACGCCCGCGAGCGTATTGGCGGTGGCCATCCCGAGGTCGTTGTGGCAGTGACAAGAAAACACCGCCTTGTCCGAGTTCGGCACGTTCTCCATGATCCCCGCGATGAGGCTGCGGTATTCCTCCGGGTAAGCGTAGCCGGTAGTGTCGGGCACGTTCACGGTGGTCGCGCCTGCCGCGATCACGCCTTCCGCCACCCGGTAGACGTAGTCGCGGTCTGCCCGGCCCGAATCTTCCATGAAGTATTCGATGTTGTCGGTGTACTGCCGGGCGTGCTTGACCGCCGCAACCCCGGTCGCCAGCGCCTCGTCCCGGCTCATGCGCAGCTTGAACTGCAGGTGGTTGTCCGAGACGCCGAGGCCGGTGTGGATTCGCGGGCTCTCGGCCGCCTTGACCGCCTCGGCCGCCACGTCGATATCCTTATCTCGCGCCCGGGTCAACGCGCAGATCGTTACCCCCTTCAGGTTCTTGGCGAGGGTTTCGACCGCCTCGAAGTCGCCCGGCGAGCTGATCGGGAAGCCCGCTTCGATGACGTCCACCCCCATCGCGACCAGGCCTCGCCCAATCTCCAGCTTTTCCTGCACCGATAGCCGCACCCCCGGACTCTGCTCGCCATCGCGAAGAGTGGTATCGAAAACGAGCACGCGGTCGGTTGCCATCGGCGGTCCTCCAACGGAATGGGGCTCTGCTTCATTATACGGCTGCCCGAGTGCGTCGAGGAGCGGTAACATGAACCTCGCGAGGAAGCGATGACCGCCAAAGTCGATCTCAACATCACGGCAGGCAAGGAAACTGTCGGCGAGCCCTGGATTTGGCGACTCAGCCGCGAGTTTGAAGTCAGGGTCAACCTCAAGCGCGCGAACATCGACACCGACTACGGCTGGGCCGAGGTGGAGCTCGAAGGGCCGATCGAGGAGATTCAGCGGGCCACCGCGTGGCTGATGACCACGGGCCTGCACGTCGAGGCCCAGCAGCGCGCCGTCGGCGCATGATCGCGCTCGTCCCTTACGTTCCCGACGATTTCGACGAGTTCTGGGCTGAGGTTGTTGGTGAGGCGCGCCGTGCCCCCCTCGATTATCACCGCAGCCTGACCAACGACTTCGACCTGCCTGGCTTCGTTGTCGAGACCTTGGAGTTTCGTGGAATCGACGGCCGGGCCCGGCATGGGTGGCTGGCCTTTCCGCCCGGCGCGCGTCGCCTGCCCGGGTTCCTGTGGATTCCGCCTTATGGGCGCGAGTCGCTGCTGCCCAACGCGTACGGCACCCGTCCCGGGTTCGTGAGCATCTCGCTTAACTTCTTTGGCTACGGGGCGTTTTATCAGGAGGAGTACAAGCCGGCGCGGGGCTACTTCGCGGAGGGCGCCGAGGACCCTCGCACCTGGATCTTCCGGCGGATGTTTCAGGACGCTTACTTGGCTTTGCGGGTGCTGCAAGCGCAGTCCGAGGCGGATGAGACGAGGCTGGCGGTCATGGGTCTCAGCCAGGGCGCGGGAATGGCGGTATGGCTTGGCGCATTCTGCCCTCTCGTGCGGGGGGTTTGCGCGGACCTCCCGTTTCTAGCTGGGATCAACTCGACGCTCGCCGGGCCGGTGTATCGCTACCCGCCCAAAGAACTGACCGACTTCATGGACACGATCGCGCTCGGACGAGAGCGGGTGCTCCATACCCTGAGCTACTTCGACTCGATGAATGCGGCCACCCGTTGCCGTGTCTCAACGCAGATTTCGTTGGGCCTCAAGGACCCCGCCTGCAAGCCCCCCAACGTGAGGGCTCTTTACCTAGCGCTGCCGGGGGAAAAACGCCTGATCGAATATGGGGGCGGCCACGATTGGGACCTCGGGATGGTCGCGAACAACCGGGCATGGCTGAGCGCGCATCTACAGTGACGAGCGACGAGCGACTAGCGACGGGTGCTATGCACGGTCAAAACTAGCGACCAGCAGTCCCCGGGGCCTCCAGGGCAATGCCAAGGGTCTGCCGGGCTGCAGGAAGTGCTTACCGGTTGACCGCCGGGCTGCGCCTAGGCCCCTTCCCGGGACGCCAAGGATGGCGTCCCCAAATAGAAAGGTGAGCGAGCGCCTGGGGCGCGAGCGAGCCAGGAAAAACGACTCCCCTCCTTGAGGGAGGGGTTGGGGGTGGGTGATACGCCCCATTTGCCGCGACGCGGCGAGCGTCCCGAGAGTAGCTGCGAGCTCTCTGGGTGTTCCTTGCTGGTACGGTTGGGCTGGCATGACCATCCTCCAGGCGGGCGGCTCGCTCCACGATTGGGGCGGGATCGAGCGGTACGTGCTATATCTGGCGGAGGGCCTTGGCGCTCGCGGCCACCGATCCGTGGTGGCTTGCCCGCCTGGCTCGCCGCTTGCCATGCGGGTGGGCGATAGGGCCGTCCCGCTGTCTTTTCGCTCTCGCTATAGCCCGCTTGCGGTGGCCCGGCTGCTGCGGCTCGTTTGCGGCCTCCGCCCCGACGTGCTGCACGCCCACTTCAGCCCCGAATACCGGGTCGCGGGCTTGGCTGGTCGGCTTGGGCGGGTTCCGAAGGTGGTGCTGACGCGTCACGTGGCCCTCAAGTGGAGTCCGCGCCGAGTTCGTGGGATTCTCGCGCTCTACGACCACATCATCGCCACCTCCGAGGCGAC
>JACOSL010000034.1 GCA_016179045.1 Fimbriimonas ginsengisoli
TCTCAAGAAGATGTCCTCGACCTTCGAAAAGGAGCTCACGGGTTTGGGCGTCGACGTCGACCAGATGAAGAAGACGCTTGGCAACCTTGGGGATCGGGTAACCGTCCTCGAAAAGCACAGGCTGCCGATCGACATCGGGATCGACGCTGACTTGCTCGCCCTCGGAGGCTACAGCACTTCGGGCGTGTTCGGCACGACCGTTGACGGGCGCCCCACCGGCGTCGGCCGCGGCGGCTTCTCCGGCGCGACCGTTGGCGCGACGCGAGACCTGTCCGTCTTCCACGAGGCGGCGCTCAACATCGCGAGCAACAACGACACCGGCCCTAAGTTCAAGGCCACAGTCGTGATCGGCAACATGATCGGCGACGGCGTCGACTCGAACGGAGGCGCCGCCATTGGGTTCGCGCAATCGGGCCTTGCGACGGGCAACTCGTTTGGCGAGTCCACGGAGGACATCTACCTCCAGAACGCGTCGGTGTCGTTCGACACAAGCATCACGAGCCTGAACTTTGGGGTTGAGGCGGGACGAATCGGCTACAAGATCAGCCCGTACATCTTCCAGAGGCCAGACAACTCGCCGTACTACGAAAATTCCCGGTGGGACGACCACATGTGGTATTGGGACGGCGCGAAAATCTCTCTGAAGATGTCGAATGCCAAGGTCGACGTGTTCGGCGGGCGCGACAACCTGTCCAACGACAGCACGCCCGGGAACTTCGAGCACATGATGCCGCTGGTCGCGGGCCAGTTCGGCCCACAGTTCTCGCCTGGCAACTCAAGGCCATGGGGCTTTGCGGGGAACGGCCAATCGGCTCAGCAGCACTTGGGCGTGGCGGCGAGCCTCCCAATCATGAGCGGAGGTAGCCTGAACCTGGCCTACATCTGGCTCCAGAACAACAACAGCCCAGCCAACAACGGCATCAACGGGGTCAACGTCTATGGCGGCGACCTGTCGTTCATGGCGGGCATGTGGGACGTGAAAGCCGGTTACGCCAAGTCGGACCTGGTCAGCAACACACACAACGTTGTCAACACTGACAACTATGCGTGGTGGGCGGGCCTCGGCCACGATTGGCAGAAGTGGGGCGCGAATGTAGCCTACAAGTACATCTCGCCGCAGTTCGGCGCTCCGGGAGACTGGGGCCGAGTCGGCGCCTGGTGGAACCCCACCGACATCAAGGGCGTCGATGCGAACGTCCACTTCGACGCGAGCCCGAGCGTCCAGCTCAAGGCTAGCGGCGGGTTCTACAACGGAACCGGCAAGACGACCCAGGCCACAGCTGGTCTGGCCACAAACGACCGGATCCAGTCGATCAAGATCGACCTTGTCGACAAGCTCAGCGCGACCAACGAGGTCAGCCTCGGCTACGAGACCGTCTCGTGGACGTTCAAGGAGCCGAGCTCTTCCGGCACGCCGGTCGAGCGCTGGTATCGCCTCGCGTTCAAGCACAACATGGGCAGCAACGCGTTCTTCAAACTCGGGTGGGAGATCTCCGACTACGACAGCAAGGCTGCGGTGGTCAACGACTCGAGCAACACGTTCAATACGCCTTGGGGCTCGGGGACCGCGAAGGGTGGTCTAATCTCTACCCAGATCGGCGTCAAGTTCAACAGCTAAGAACGGTTGGTCCAATCGGAGCCCGGGTGGCGAGATCCGCCCGGGCTCCTTTGTTTTGCAGGCCTGCGGCCGTCGGAATTTTGAGCCGCTCCGCCACAAGAAATGCAATTTCGACTCAAAACCGAGGGATACTTAGAGAAACCCCGGCAGAAATGCCCGGGAATTGAGACGCAGGAAGCTTGCCGAGCAAGGCCCACACCCGAGCTTGGATCTCATCGGAACTAAAGGAAAGTTATGGGTTCCAGTTCGGAGAGGGCGCCGCTCCGGCTTATGCCTCCTGGGTCGAACAGACAA
>JACOSL010000036.1 GCA_016179045.1 Fimbriimonas ginsengisoli
CTTTGCAGGCTTCCCACTGTCATATCTGTTCGAGCTGTGAGCCCCGCGTACAACAAACACCGTCTAATAGATGAAAACAAGACTAATTGACTGGATACCATGCGTTGGCAGAGGTGGATACCATGTTGTGCCGTCACGCAAAGGGAGGGGCATTTCATTTGCTCGCTCGCGCCCTCCGGGCGCTCACTCACCATTCCTCTTTCGTGACGCCATCCATCGCGTCACGAATGGCGGCGTGTGAACGGCTCAGCCGGAGGATTATCGGTAGCAGCAAGCTCGCGCTTCGGGCGGCGGCTCAAGCTACGGGCCAATGGAGCGGCTCACCGACGCCACGCAAAGCCACGCATAGCCACCGCAAAGCCATGCAAAGCGCAACCGCCCCTACGTCGTCTTCTTTCCCTGGTCCAGACTCACCATCGTGCCCATCAGGGTCTTCTCCGCCTGGCCTTGGTCGCCGCTCTGCAGCGCGCGGAGGGCGAGCGTGACCTCCTGCGCCTCGCCCGTTTTGCCCTGCTGAAGCAGCAGCGCCTGCGTCTTCTGCAATTCCTGGATCGCCCCCGCTTGCGTGAGCTGGCCCGTCTTCATCCCCATGATCGTCTGCTCCACAGCGCGCGAGGCCATCACGATCTGCGCCGCCTGCTGCACGCGTGGATTGACGGGCGCCGCATACCGCGCCGAGTCCGCCGTGAACTCGATCACGAAATCGAGATCGACCGTCTCCGTCTTCCCGGTGCCGCAGTCCTCGTAGGTCAGCCTCCCCGCCGCCACCCGGTAAAAGCCGAGTGGGTGGTTGGAAAACTCGAGGTCGAGCACCTGCTGCAGGCTCGTTCCCCTCTCCATATCGGCGAGCGATAAGCTGAACTCGCCCCCGCTCGTCGCCGCCTGCGGCGCTCGCGCGCTCACCCATCGCGCCAGCTTCATATCCACCCGAACATTGCGCGCCGAGACCGTCATCAGCTTGTCCAGCTCGGTGCGAAACACCTCGGGGATGAGCTCGGGGCGATGGATGTAATAGTAGTTGCCGCCCGAGCGCTTGGCCATGGAGGCGAGAAGCTCCTCGTTGTAGTCGGGGCCGAAGCCGATGAACGTGATCGTGACGCCGCGTGAGCGCACGTCACCCGCGTGGGAAACCAGCGACGGGTGATCCTTGATCCCCGCCGTGGGGTCGCCGTCTGTAAACACGATCATCCGCGTCGCCCGGCCCGGTTCGTTCTGCGCAAGCACTTGCTGCAGAGCCAGGCTCATGCCGCCATGTAGATCGGTGGTGTTGCCCGGCATCAGGCGGTTGATCCCGTCCTTGATCGGCTGCTTGTTGGTCACGCACTGCGCGGGCATCAGCACCTCGACCACTTCCTCGAAGGTCACGATGCTGAGCACGTCGTTCGGGCTGAGCAGGTCCACCACGTGGCAGCAAGCCTGCTTGACGTAATCCAGCGGCGGCCCTTCCATCGATCCGGATCGGTCGATCACCAGGCAGAGGTTGAGCGGCGTGCGCCCGCCCATCGCGGCCGAGCCGCCCGCCGTGAATTCGATTAAAAACTGCTCGCGGGCGGGGCCGTTCGCCATCGTCGCCTCGCGTCCCGCCACGATCTCGGCCACCAACGCCGGTCCGCCCATCGCGCCCATCGCGCTCGTGCGGTTCGGGTCGGCGAGCGGGTCCTGCGCCGCCATCATCTGCGTGCGCAAGTCCGTGCCCGGCGCGCCGGTCAGCATGGTGCGGTTGGGGTCGATGCGTTGGGTGGGGTCCATGAAGCTCGCTTCTATTGTAGTTCGACGCGGAAACTCGTCGCGCCAATTCGCACAGTCTGGCCAGGCCCGGCGAGCGCGGTTTGAATTCGCTGCCCGTCCACGAACGTTCCGTTGGTGCTGCCAAGATCGCGCACTTCGATGCCGGCCGGGCTTGGCGTGAGCGAGGCGTGGCGTCTGGAAGCGGAGGAATCGAATCCGAGCGGTATGGGCGGGCACTCGCGGCCAACCTCGATCGTGCCCGCAACCGGAAATCGCTGGCCCGCGAGCGGCCCGTCGAGCGCCACCAGCCACAATCCGGCCGCGGGCACTAGAGGACTGGGCGTCGGCGCGGCAACTTGCTGTGGAGCGACCGGCTGCATCGGGTATGCCTGCCCCCCGTACATCTCGGACGGGCGCCTGAATGCCCCGCCTTTCATCATGAAGCGCAGGCACGTCGCGCCCACCTGGATCACCGCCCCATCCGCAAGGGGCGCTTGGGCGGTCAGCGGCTGCCCGTTGAGCAGTACTGGCTGCCCCGAGCCGCCATCGGCAATCCAATACTGATCCGCGCTCCGAAGCACGACCGCATGGGTCGGGGCGATGGCGGGATCACCAAACAGGGGCACGTCCGCCGTCTCGCTTCGTCCGATCACGGTTTGCGGCCGGTCGACCGGCCACTCGCGGCCCTCGTTCCTGCCTAGTTCTAGGCGCAGCCACGCCGAGCGCCCAAGCTGCTCGATCAGGCCGACGAACAGGGCCACCGCCGCCCCGAGCACCATCGCGAAGATCGCCCTCGGCAACGCCCCGACCTCTCCGCTCGCCTGCCCTCGAGCAGCGAGTACGGCGGAACCGACGAGGCCGCCGACGATGTCGAACACCGCCCCCCCGATCCCGCCCCCTATCGCGCCGCCCAACAGGCCGAGAGTGGCGCGCCGCGCACTGAACGAAGACGCCCCGATCGCAAGGCCCAGCCCTGCCCCAATGAACGTGAGAGCCAGCGTCCTCGCCACGATGATGCCGATCGGGTTGCCAGCTGCGGAAAACGCCCCTTCTCCGAATGCGCGCAGCACCACCACCGCGCCGACCTGATGGCCGATCAGACCGCCGATCGCCCCGAAGAAGAAGCCCGCCACTCCCCGCTGCCACATGTGGGTTCGGCTGCCGGCCAGATAGCCATCAAGCCCGCAGACGACAGCGCCGATGAACGCCCCTAGGCAGATCGTGAGCCAGACCTCCCACCGCTCCCAGGCGGCGCGGTCGAGCACATCCTTAGGGGCGAATGGCTCCATCGCCGCCCAAGCGACGAGGCCCGCCGCGAGCCCCGCCACCGCTTTCTGAGGGAGCTGTGCCATCGATTTTAGGCCTCGAACCGGAAGCGAACCGCCCCGAACTGAACCGCATCGCCCGGCTTGAGCTCAGTTTCGCCGGTGAGCTTCGCTCCGTTAACGAACGTGCCGTTGGTGCTACCGAGGTCGGCGACGACCACACGCCCCGCTGTTCGGGTCAGCCGCGCGTGCTTGCGCGACACCGTACTCTCGCCGACCAATGCGAACCCCGCGCCAGCTTCGCGGCTCACCGCCGTCTCCCCCTCCGCCAACTCGAATGCTTCGCCGCCTTCCTTCACGAGCCGCGGCTGACCCGATACGGTCGGCGCGGCAGAGCCGGTCGGCACGGGGGTCGCGTCCGCAAGCACGATCTGCCGGAGCGGCTCTGGTTTTGAGGGCGCAATTTGCCCCGCCCCCGGTGGCGGGGTTGGATCGGGAATCTGCGCGCCGAGCGCCTTCAGCTTTTCCGCCACCAGCGTCTGGTTGCCCCGTATCCACCTTATGGCACCGTAGCCGAGTGCGATCGCCAGCGCGAGAACCGCCAGGTAAACGATCGCCGAGCCCACCGGGCTGGCCGGCTGCGCCGCCGGGGTTGCCTTCCCTCCGCTCGCGACCGGCGCCGCATCCATCACTTCCACCGGCTCCTGGATCGACACCTCAAAGATCGGAGTAGGCGAAGGGCGAACCGCCTTCAACTCGAAACCCATCCGTACTTCGCTGGTGTTGCCTTTCCTAGACCGGTATGAAACGCGGACTTTAAGTTCGCCGGTGGCGACGCCGAAGAACTTCGCCTCGCCCTTCGCGCTCGGATCGAGAATCGACTGCTGCTTGCGCTCGCGGTCGGCCAGTTCCACCTGGGCCGCCGCGACCGGCATTCCGTCGTGGGTTACGCGAACGGTGACCTCGCCCACATACCGGAAATCCTCCGGCCTGACCGACCAGACGCCGCCCTTGACGTCCGAGGCGGTGCGCACCGCAGCGTCGTTCGTATCTCGATCCCACACGACGATCAGATCGCCCGGGCGCGCCGACCCTGCCGAAAGCTCGATCGTCTTGTCAGTCGAGAGCTTGGCGGCAGGGGGCAGACCGGCGGGCCACCCGGAGCTGACGAACACGAGTCGAGAGGCCTCGGTCGGAAACTCCAGACGAACCTTATCCTGGGCCAAGGCAGTGGCCGCAAGCAGGCTGGCGATCAGGAAGGCCGCTGTTCGCAATTGCCCACGATTTTAGCCCGAGCCCTCGGCAACCAGTCCGCCACGTCGCTGGCAAGGTAGCCGATCGGCCCCATTTCGCAGGCGGCAAGGTCGCCCGCAAGCCCATGCCAGTAAGCCGCGCAGCTTGCCGCGTAGTAAGGCGGCAGGTCTTGCGCCAACAGCGTGGCCACGAGCCCGCCGAGCACGTCGCCCATCCCCGCGGAGGCGAGCCCCGGATTGCCCGTGCAGTTCACGAGCATCGGCTGGCCAGGGGCGCCGGTGATCGTGTATGGCCCCTTGAGCAGGGCGCACTGTTTGAACTCTGCGACCGCCCTCCCAACCGTCCGGAAGCGATCCGCTTGGATCTCCATCAAGCACGAGTGAAGCAAGCGGCCCATTTCGCCCGGGTGGGGCGTGAGGACACAGTCCGCCTTCGGCAACTCCAAGCCCTCGCTGAGAGCGTTGAGCGCATCCGCGTCGATCGCGCAGGGCCGCGTCCAGCCCGCCCAGACCGCTTCCAGAAATCCCTTCACCGACGGCTCGTGGGTCAAGCCAGGACCAAAAAGAGCGCTGTGATAACGGCCCTGGTGCTCCAGCAGAACGGCGGAAGCCTCTGGCGCGATCGCCCCATCCCGCTCGGGCAGCGGCATCAGTAGCGCCTCGGGCACATGCCCCGCCACCGCCCGGCAAACGCTGGGGATCGAGGCGATGGTCACCAGCCCCGCGCCGCCCCGCAAGGCGCCTCGCACCGCCAGCGTGGCCGCCCCCGGCATCCGTTCGCTTCCCGCGACAATGAGGATCGATCCGTTTTCGCCCTTGTGGCTGGCTCGCAGGCGCTCTGGCAGGAGGCTGGAAACCCATTCCTCCTCTACCAACTGGGCGTCGGCGGGCTCGTTCAGCAGTGCGTTGGGATAGCCGATCTCGGCCACGGTCCAGTGCCCGGCATGCTCGAGGCCGATGCCCTGAAACAGGAACGGTTTTGGCAAGCCGAACGTGACCGTGCTGAGCGCCCAAACGCTTTCGCCCAACTCCTCGCCCGTGTCGCACTCGATTCCGCTCGGCACATCGACCGCGATCACAGGCACCCCGCTCCGGTTGATCGACTGGATCGCTTCCAGAATCGGGCCCTGCACCTCGCCCTTGACGCCCGTTCCGAGTAGGCCATCGACGATGAGGTCCCGGCAACCCACGCAATCGGCGCGCGGCATCCAGCGCGCGTCGCTCCGGTAAATCGGCTCCACCCCCGCTGCCTTGGCGGTTTGCATCTGCTCGGAGGCCTGGGGGCTGAGGTCGGCTTCTTCTCCGGCGACGAGGCAGTCAACGCCGTAGCCCTGGGCGTGGGCCAAGCGAGCGACCACAAACCCGTCGCCGCCGTTGTTCCCTCGCCCGCAGAACACGCAAAGGTGCCCTAGATCGGGAAGAAAGCGGCGAACCTCTTCGAACACGGCTAGGCCCGCGCGCTCCATCAGCACCTTGGCGGGAATGCCGAACTCGTCGCTGGCGCGGCGGTCGATCTCGCGAACGCGGTCGGCGGTAGCGATCCACATGGCGCTTAACTTGGGCCTAATCAGTTAGTCGGCGAACGTGCCGAAGGCGAAGCGCGCCTCCGCACGCCGCATGAACATACTTACGGCGCTTGGGCAGAATGCGGCGGCGCGTCAGGATCGCCCCGCACCTCTGGCAGTCGTACGCCACCTCTTGCCTCGCATTATTGCGAACCACCTCGTAGGCGTGGCGCACCTTCGGCTCCTCCCCCAATTCCCGCATCGCCGCGCGCCAGGCCTCGCCGTGCCCGAACCCGCGGCGTCCGGCTCGGCGGTAGGCCATGAGATGGGCATATTCATGGCGCAATGTCGTCTCGAGCCGTTCGAGGCTGTCGATGAGGATGCTGCTGAGCGCGATCGCGCCCTGCCTGTAGTAAGCGAGGCCCGCGGTCACCCGCAGCCGCTTCCAAACCAGGCGGGGCACGATGCCGATCGGATGCCGCTCGCAAAGATCGGTGAGGAGCCGCTCGGCCAGCGCCGGGAGGTCGGTCATCGCGCCGATTTTACTTGCCGGGCCCGCTTTGCAATGGCTTTGCGTGGCGGTGCGGTGGCTTTGCATGGCTCTCCGATGGGCATGACGGAGCGTGCCCGCCTACATCTTCACCATGCCTTAACGGAAAAGTTGCGCGAAGGCACAAGGGACGCCACGCATGGCGTCCCGAGAGAAACGGCAAGCGAGCGCCTGGAAGGCGCGAGCGCAGCCAGAAGAAAAGATTTCCCCCTCCCTCGAGGGAGGGGGCCGGGGGGTGGGTGGCGAAGACCCGGAACCTTGCTGGACCAGGTGCCCACCTGCCGGGCACGACGGAGCGTCCCCCTCCCTTCGCTCGCAAATCACGCCGATCTCGCCGCTGCTCGCGCCGCGTCGCGCTCGACCACCACCGCCAACGGCCCCGCAGCCCGCCGCCGACCCGGAAGCTTCTGGAACGGGCGCTCGAACATCCACCAAAGCGCAGCGCAGCCGACGAGAATGACGGGCAGGCCTACCGCGAGCAGGTAGAGGAACACGCCGGTCTCCCCCTGCACGCCCGCCGGCCGGTTCACGTAAACGATCTGCTCGATCGGGTGGTGCATGAGATAGAGCGTGTACGACATCGTTCCGAGCGCCACAAGCGACGGGCGCGAAAGCACCCGAACTAAGCCAAGCTGGGGCGCCACGACTCCCGCGTAAAGCACCCCCGCACCCGCAAGGCCGGCGAGCGCGTCGCCCACAAGGTGCGAGGCGCCTTGCCCCGTCGCCAGGACGGCCCCAAAACCGCACACGACCGCGAGGGCAAGACCGCCCGCCGGCCTCACCCCGCCACGTAGCGCCGGCCGGTAAGCCAGGTGCGCTGCCGCCATTCCGACCGCGAACAAGGCCAGATACCACGGATACAGCTTGATCGCGCCCGGCGCGGCCAGCAGGATCAATCCCGCCACCCCGCTGCCAACCGCCACCAATCCGGCCCGGCCCACCCGAAACAGCACCGCCACCAGGAGCGGGAAGAGGAAATACAGCTGGAACTCGATGCCGATGCTCCAAAGCACCCCGTTGATCTTGTACATCCAGTCGGGCGACAGGTTGTGGATCATCAGGGCGTGCGCGATCACGTTTGCCTTCGTCACCGGGAGGTATTGGTCGAAGGGCATGCCCTGCTGAGTGGAAGTGATGGTGACCGCGACCACCAACGAGAGCGCCAAGCACGCGTAATAGGGCGGGAGGATGCGCCAGGCGCGCCGCTTGAGGAACTTGCGCACATCGCGAAGGCGTCCGTCTCGCCCGGGAAAGAGCGCGGCCTGCAAACAGAAACCGGAAATCACGATGAAAACCGCCACCGCAAGGTGGCCGTGCCAAAAGGGCGCCATCACCGCCTGCAGCCAAGCGGGCGAATCGGTGGGCCGCCGGTGCAACGCCTCGGGATCGGACATCGAGCACAAGTGGCCGAGCACGACATAGAGAGCCGCAAGGCCGCGCATCCCCTCGATGAAGGTAAAGCGCTCACGCGGCGCGCTCTCCTCGCGCGTCAGGCGCGGGCGCATAGTCGATCTTGGCACGCGCTGGTCCACCAAGGACAAGGACGAGGCTCCCGGCAGGCTCGATCCCATCTATGTGCGGTTGCCGTTGCCCGCCAGCACCCTCGAATCGAACTTCAAGCCGATCAGCCTCCAAGCGCCATCCCGCCGAACTACTTTAATCCTGACCGTGGCGGGGCCGTTGGCGAATTCGGCCGGATAACGAAGGTCGACCACGTCGGTCGCCACACCGTTGGCAGAGCTGGAGTTGAATCCGACGAACGTCGGCGCACCAAGGCTTTTGAACGGTCCGAGCCGGTCACGGAAGCTGTTGAAAACGAGCTGGGCGCTCACCTTGTCACCGCCGAACAGCTCGGGGCCCGCGTAGCGCTCTGCCGCCGCCCAATCCCAATTCGTGAGGATCGCGCCCAGGGCTTCGGTTCCAAAAGCCTTCGCCTGCTTGTCGAGCTCCCGGCCCTTATCGAGCACCGCGCGGCCGAGGAAGAACACCCCCGCCCCACAGATCGCCATCGCGAGCGCCAGGGAGATCAGCACGACGTGCCAGGCCTTCATTCCCCGCAGTTTCGCACAAGAGGGCCGCGTCAATCCTTCGGCAGCGGCCTTGGGTGGGGCACGTAGGGCGGGCGCGAACCCGGCGGCAACGGATGGGCGTTGATCCCAGCCGTTCCTTTCGGAAGCTCGAACAGCCGGTAAAGCGCGTAATGGCTCCGCTCGTCTCCGACGTCGGCGGGCTGCAGCGACAAGCCTCGCTTAAACGCGTCGCGGAAGTCGCTCGGTTCCAGTCGCCCCGGGCGGGTGAGGATCCAGAGAGGATGCGGGGCGGACGCGAGCTGGTCGAACCGCTCCGCCTCGAGCGCGCCTCGCCCCAGATAGAGCAGCGTCGACGGCTGGCTTGTCTCCTGAAGCGAGGCGCCGAGGGTTCCGCGCGATTGCTGCCGCCGCGGCATTTGGTAAAGGGCCACGTCACCGCCCTGCTCGCGCAGGTAGCGGGCATAGGCGTGGAGCTCGGCCTGCCCGCTCCGCACGTACCAAGCGCTCATCCCGAAGTGCGCGACGAGCGCGACCGCCAAGGTCGCGACGACGAATCCGGGCAGGTCCGATATGGGCAGAGGCGTACTTTCTATCGTACTTCGCCCGGCGCGATCGCCTTCAACGGGAGGGGCACGCTCCGTCGTGCCCGCTCTGGCCACCCGCGACCGCGCCAGCCGCTCGCCGATCAACAGGGCCAGCGGCGGGCAGCACGGCAGGATGTAATGTGGCAGCTTTGCCCCCGCCAGCGAGAACAGCAGAAACGCCACGACGACCCAGATCGCGAGAAATCGCTGGAACGGCCCGATCCCAGGCACCGCTTCGTGCCAGCCGGGCTTGCGCCGGGCGAGCGCCGCTGCCAGAGCCCGGGGCCCCCAAAGGGACCACGGAAACATCCCGACTAGCAGCACGAGCGGATACAGCAGCAGCCCGATCCAGCCGATGCTGTGCGCCTCGTCGCCTCCCGAGAACCGCCGCAGGTTCTGCTCGATCAGAAAGCCTTGAACGAACGACTGGCGGTTGGCAAGGTAGGCGGGCAGGTACCAAGAGCAAACCACCACGGCGAATGCAAGGATGGCCCCCATCCATGGCCACCGAAAACGCGGCCGCAGACCCGGTTCGAGCCAAACGAAAACCCCTAGCACGAGCAACGCGATAGCAAGCGCAACCGGCCCCTTGGCGAGCACCGCCAGCCCAAGCATCACGCCTGACCAAACCACCTTCCGACCATCGCCAGAAAGCCCTTCACACAGAAGCAGCAGACTCCAAGACAGAAACAGCACGAGCGCCGCATCGGGCATCATCATCCGCCCGACCCCCACCACCAGCACGCTCGAGGCCAGCACCAGTGCGGCGAGTTGGCCCGTAAGGGGTGAAGATCGCCGCGCACCTGCCCACGCCACCACGCCAAAGAGCCCCATGGTGCAGAACGCGCTCGGCAGCCGCGCCCCAACCCATGGGCCGAGCGCCATCACCGCCGGCTTGGCGAGCCAGTAGAGCAGAATCGGCTTTTCGAACCAGGGGTGCCCGTTGTAGAAGGGCGTGATCCACTCGTGCCGGCCGTTCATCTCGGCAACCACCGCGCCGTAGTAGCCTTCGTCGACGTCGAACAGGCCGTACAGCCACCAGCCGAGGAGCGGGATCGCCGCGAGCACGAAGGTGGCGATCCATCGGGTACTCAAACCCGACCGCCCTTGGCCCGACAGCATGACCGACAAGGTACCCGCCCGGTAGACTCGCGCCCCATGAGCCCGACCGCCGCCCCGCCCTTTGCCGAGGCGCTACGGGCTGCTTTGGAAGCCGACGTGGTCGAGGCCGCGCCGCTTCTGCTCGGCTGCATCCTTTCGCGGGGCGAGCGGAGCGCGCGCATCGTCGAAGTGGAGGCGTATCGCACGCCCGACGACCCCGCCTGCCACGCGCATCGCGGCCAAACCCGCCGCAACGCCACCATGTTCGGCCGCCCCGGCCTGGCCTACGTGTATTTCACCTATGGCAACCACTGGATGCTGAACGTGGTCGCCCATCCCCCCGGCGTCGCCGCCGCCGTGCTCGTCCGCGCCGCCGAGCCGCTTACCGGGCTTGAAGAGATGCGCTCTTTGCGGCCGCGCGCGCGGCGGGACGAAGATCTCCTCAGCGGCCCCGGCAAGCTCACCGCCGCCTTCGGAATCGACCGTGCTGACGACGGCTGCGACCTGCTCGGGGGCAGGGGGCCGCTCCGCCTCGAGCCCGGCGTCCCTCCCGCGCGCATCGTAACCGGCTCGCGCATCGGCGTCACCGACGGAAGAGAGCACCTCTGGCGCTTCATCGACGCCGACGCCCTCCCCTGGGCCAGCCGTCCGCTGCCACGCTAACCTGTCGGCACGTCCTCCCATTGAGCAAAGATGTCGCCCGCCTTCGCGCTGTTGCTAGCGTCGTATCCGACCGCGGTTGTGGGGGAGTCACCTGCCTTGCCTCGGTTGGGTTACGCACCATCAGCACCCAGGTTGGTTGCTGACGCCAAATGCTTGCGCCCGTGGACTCTGATGTTCTCACCGGATGGACGTCGCTTAGCAGCCCTCCAGACGGGCGATGCGCTGTGGCTTTGCAATTTGGGTAGCGGCGAATTGCGTGCGTACCGAGGAGCTTGGATGGATAGGGTCGCCTTCTCGCGCGATTCCACCTTGCTGCTTTCGGTCGAAGACTACCCCCCGGCATTTCGGATCATCGACGTCCGGTCCGGCGGGATACGGCGACCTACCACCGAACGTTGGAAGCGGTTCAACCCGGGAGATCGTTTGCATTCGTCGTTACCTACCCGCCTCACCAAGTTCTGCTCATGTACGGAGGCGAAAGCCTAACAGTCTGGGATCTCCAGGCTGGCAGGGCCCTTCGCACAGTCAAGTTTCCTGAGCATCTCCAGGACTTTCACCCATCACCGGACGGAAGGCTACTCCTGATCAACCAAGGAGTTGCCGCAAGCGAGAGTAGCCTCCACGACCTGCATACCTTGCGCGAACAACAACCTCCCTTCTGGGGCGGCTGGGCGCAGTGGGCCTGTGGCGGCACCCGCATCTTAAGCGAAGGTCCGCCAGACCACCAGTCGCCACCAATGACGGCGAGCATTTGGGATGCGAACACGCTCGGCTTTGTCAGCACGTTCGGGTCTCCAATGAGGAGGCTTTGCCGCATGCCTCCGGATGCGAGATTCGGCGTCCTTGTGGGGGATTCCAGCCTGGAGGTGAGGGACTTGGCCAGCGGCAAGGCTGTCGGAGAGCCTATGAAGGCAAGCTGGTCAGACCCTGCGGGATGCACCGCCACCTCCTCGCCGGATGCGCGCCTCGTCATCACTTCAGCGGAGATCGATTATCCGCTGCGCCCTTTACGCGATACAAAGGCGCGGCGGTTTTTTCCTGTAGAACCGCAACCTGGTCAAGACGTGGTCGAACAGGATGAGGGCTATCAGCCGCCAACCCAACTCGGCACAACGATGTGGGCTCGGAACGGCTGGAAGCCGCTCTGCACATGCCGCCTCTACTCCGACGGCGGGTGGACCGCGATCGCCCGCAACCATTTCGACGGCAATTCCATCGGACTACGCAAGCACCTAAGCTGGATGCTAAACGGACGTCGTTACCCTGCGAGCGCGTTCGCCAAAGGGCACCGCCGATCCGGCCTCATCGCCCAAGTCGTTCGGCCGTACCTGGCGGCAACGGGCGGAGGGGCCAAGAGGCACCCGTAAAGTAATCGCGCTCAGCCCAGCTTCTTCCAGCGCTCGGGCTGCCGCCCAAAGGCCCAGAAGAGGTAGTCGGTGTCCTCCGTCTCGCCGCCAAGCTGGCTCACGAGCAGCGATATCTGCCCCCGGTGGTAGAACGCGTGCCCGACAAGCTGCACGATCTGTCCCTCGATGCTCCACCGATACCCCCCGCCGCCCGAGAGCGGAAACTCGAAGTCCACGTCCAGCCCGTCCTCGCCAAGGCCGGCCAAATAGTCGGTCCACTTCGCCTCCATCTTGGCGTAGCGGCCCGCGAGCGAGCCGAGCTCTACCTTCTTCGGCCACCAATCGACCTGGGTCTTGCCTCCCGCTATCATGCGGTCGAGCCAGTTCTCGCGGCAAGCGGCAAGGTGCGCGGCCAAGGTCACGGCCTGGGAAAAGCGGGCATCCTTCCTCTTGGCTTCCGGGACCGACCCCAGCATCGCGAGCATCTTCTGGTTGCAGTCCTTTTCGTGCTCATACCAGAGGCGATAGCTTTCGATCTTAGACATGTGTCTACTATACACGCCATCCTCCGAGATTGATGCTCACGTGGGCCAGCGCTCCAACGTCGGAAGGGAGCCGAGGCCCATTGGACGCGGACGTCGATTTTGCCCTGCGTCGCCTTCCGGCAACGCCACGGATGGCGTTGCGGATATGAGAGGTGGGCGAGCCAAGGAAAACCGTCCCCTCCCTTGAGGGAGGGGCAGGCGTGGGTGGCGGCCGAGTCGAACCGATGTTAGCCGTGCGAGACTTCGCACAGGTAGTGCTCGTTCCCGTCCGGATCCTTGAAGAACGCGATCTTCACGCCGCCCTGCTCGTCGTTCTCGACCCCGCCCGGGAAGGCGACGCCCTTCGCCTCGAGCGAGGCCACCACCTCACCGATCGGCGCGGTGACGTTGAAGCCGAGCTGGATTCCGCCTGCCACCCCGACCGGCGGCGAATGCTCACCCCAAGGATGCAGCCCAATGATAAAGCCGTCTCCCGCATCGATCGACGCCCAATGGTCGCCCGCGCGAAACGTGAGCTTGAAGCCGAGGGCCTCGGTGTAGAAGCCCACCGCCCGATCCATGTCCATCACGAACACGGTGGCTACGCCGCCCTTGACGAGTTGAGACTGACCCGCAGGTGCGTTCATTGCGGCAGTATAGCCGCGCGTTCGTCCGCCTGTGCCGAGCCCGAAAATTTGGGGCGAAATACCCGCTCCCCGGCGCGGAATGGCCGCGACCGGCCGAAACGAAAGCTTCGATACCCTCGAAGAAGTAAGGACTAGCGTTTCTGGAGGTGTCGATGAATAGAGACCGTGCACTGCAAATCTCGTACTTTCTGCTTCGGGTCGTTCCCGGCTTCATGTTCATCCAAGTCGGCGGCTTGAAGTTGTTCGGCTGGTTTGGCGGGATGCCGCCAAACCACGTCGCCGCGACCTTCATGACCCAGCTGTGGATTGGCGGGGCGCTGGAGGTGGTTGGTGGGCTCTTGATCCTGCTTGGGCTGTTCACGCGCCCCGTCGCGTTCATCCTCTCCGGCGAGATGGCGGTCGCGTACTTCCAGTTTCACCAGCCGGGGGGCACTTGGCCGGTCCAGAACCACGGCGAGCCTGCCGTGCTGATGTGCTTCATCTTCCTGTACATGGCCGCGCGCGGCGCGGGCGACTGGAGTCTCGATGCGCTGCTAGGGCGAAAACCGGGCGTTGATGACGCCGGATAAAGTATTAAGCAGCTTCCGGAAAGGCCTCAGCGAGCCAGTCGAGGTTGTTGCGCGCCTCCGCGTGCGTCGGCCGGAGCGAGAGACACTGGCCATACGCCAGCCGCGCCCCTTGCGCCACCCCAAGCCGGGCGAGCGTGTTCCCAAGCACGAACCAGCCTTGGGGATTGAGCGGCTCGTTTCGCAGCCCCTTCTCATAGAGCTGCGCCGCGTCCATGTACTCGCCCAGCCGGTAAAGCAGGTCGCCGCAGTTGAACAGCGCGTTCGCGCTGTCCGGCGCGCGGCGGATCGCCTCCGAATAGCAAACGAGGGCGGGCGCCGATTGGCCGCAAGTGTCCAACGTTCGCCCCCAGTTGATCAGCATCTCCACGTTAGGCTCGCGCTCGGCGGCATAAGTTTCGTAGGGCGCAAGCGCGGTCGCGGGGTCGCCCGTCGCCGCCTGCTCCCACAAAGCCCAGACCGCAAGATCGTCCGGATTCAAGCGCCAGGCCTTCTCATGCAAAGCCAGGGCCTCGACGCGATTACCACGGCCAAGCGCGCATCGCGCCGCCCCAACCATCGACGCCGCTCCCAGGCCAGGCGCCTCGGCTGTTTCCAGGTAGGCGGCTTGCGCCTCGGCCAGTCGATCCAACCGCTCCAAGACTCCCGCGCGGGCGAACCGCGCCGCCGCGCATCCGGGATGCGCGCCCAGCGCCTTTTCCAAGGCCCCCAAAGCCTCGTCGAACCGGCCCGCCGCCGCCAAAATCTGCCCTTGCAACACGTCGCGCTTATAGGTGACGAGGCCCCGGTCGCCCGTCGCCCCCGCCGGCCACTCCAGCCCTAGACAAATCTCGATCTGAGCAAGGGCCTCGGCCAGACGACCAAGCTTAAACAGAACACTCGCTCGGTCGAAGGCGATCACGACCGGCACGCCGCCGGCCCGCTCGGCGTCATCGGCAGCAACTAGCGCCGCCTCGAGCTTGCCCTGCGCCTCGAGCGCCACGACCAGCACCTGGTGCGCCGATGCGGCGTGCGCCTCTGCTCCGACAAGCGTTCGGATCGACGAGCGCGCCGCCTGGTCCGCTTCGGAGTGGCGGCCGGCGATTGAAAGGGCATTGGCGAGGTTGAACCACTGGAACGAGTCTTCGGGCCGCTCCCTCACCTCGGCCCAAAGCAGGGCGAGGTCCCGCCCCAGCTTGTCTTTCGCCGCGATCGCTTCGGGCCGGTAGCCGTGATGCAGCAGCCTCGCCGCCTCCAGCGTCGCGACCGGCAGCCCGCTCGGTACCAGGCTCTGCGCGATTTGCTCGTGAATCCGCCCGGTGAAGCGTGCGCCCGGCAACCGCCTGAAGAGCCGAGTGGGGGCATGCACGAACTGTTCGGCCTCGCCCTTCGCGCCCATGAAGTTCACGATGGGCACGTTGAAGCTCGCGTAGTGCGGCCGGATGAGCGCGGCCCGGATCGTGCCGTGGGATTCGGCAGGCAATTCCTCGTCGGCGTCGATCCAAAGAGCCCAGTCACCCGTCGCCAAATCCAGCGCCGCGTTGCGCGCGGCGGCGAAGTCGTCGCACCACTCGAAATGGCCGATGGTCGCACCGTGCTTTGTGGCGATCTCGACGGTTCGATCCGTCGAGCCGGTATCGACCACGACGATGCGGTCGACCAGCCCCTTGAGGCTGGCGAGGCACCTGCCTAGGTTCCGCTCTTCGTCCCGCACGATGAGGCACGCGCAAAGCTCGACGCCCACTTTGCCCGGGGTTAATCCGGTTAGGCGCTTGGCCTCCGCGAGCAGCCGGTCGCCCTTGGGGTCGGGCTGCTTCAGCCCCTTTGCCATCACGGCGCGGCAATGAAAGTGGTCGATCAGGATCTGACCCACGCGCGCAATCTCGGGGATCTCGGACGGGCACGAGGGAACCCGCCCCGCCCGGCCTTCCCCTTGCAGCGCAGGGGGAAGGTGGCGCGAATGCGCCGGATGGAGGTGCTTGCGCGACGACGCCCCGGTCTTCGACGGCGCGTGGCCAGCACTCATAGCCCGCGTGAGGTAGGCAAGCGCCTCGTCCTCGCGCTGCGCGTAGCAAAGCGCCAATCCGTAAAGCGCATTGAATTCTGGATCGTTCGGGTCGCGCTTAAGCAAGGGCTCAACCGAGGCGCGCAAGGCGCCGTAATCGTGGCGCTCCGCCAATGCGCGCAAGGCCGTCCGATCGCCGCATGGGCGGCGGCTCATGCCGCGCTCTCGCGCCGCTTCTGCAGCGTGCGCCGTGCCCCCGCGATGCTAAACATTTCGTCGCGCAGCAGGCGCTTGATCGTGAATACGGTCTGGATGTCCTCGGGCCGGTATCGCCGCTGCCCTCCAGGGGTGCGCTCCGGGCTCAGGAACTGCTCGAACTCCCGCTCCCAATAGCGCAAAGTGTGCACCTCGACATTGGTGATCTGGCTGGCCATGCTGATGCTGACCGCCTGGCCAGCCTTGGAGGGTCGCTCGTTCGACATCGCTTGCTGCTTGGCGTCCACGATGCGATCGGGACCCAAGGATTTATCGGCCTGAACCTGGGAGATTTGCAGGGGCGAGATCGCTCCGCTTGCTCGCAGCGGCTCTGTAATGGCTTTGCATGGCGGTGCCTGGCTCTGCATTGCTCGGCGAGACCGGCTGGAGGTATCCCTGAGGGACGCCAGGGATGGCGTTCAATAAGAAACGGTGCGCGATCGCCCGGAGGGCGTGAGCGAACCATAGATAATTGAGCCACCCCTGCCACACGGCGGGGGTCGCGCGAAGCGCGGGGGGTGGTGCTCCGCCTAAAGGCGGAGGGATGGCGAGGTGAGCCTTCGAAGGACCTTCGGTCATCACAACCGGCTTCCGCCCGGAAACAGAAAGCCTCGGCGCATCGTGTACCGAGGCATCGCCGGATGCGAGCCGAAAGAGAGCGCTCGCCCAAGGTGCGATGCGTTCGCTACTTCGCGACCAAATACTCGGCGATCAGCGCCGCCGTGTCGTGCAGCGCGTCGGTGTGGGTGCGCTCGTAGCCGTGGCTAGTATCGACCCCAGGCCCGATGAGCGCCACCTGGGCGGTACCGCCCGATCGCCAATAGGCGGTGCCATCGGAGCCATAGAACGGATAAACGTCCGTCTTAAGCTCGATCCCCCGTTCGTCCGCGATCGAGCGCAGGCGATCGCCCAGTTCTTTGCTGTACGGCCCGGAGGAATCCTTCAGGCAGATCGAGCAATGAAACTCGCTGCCCTGGAGGCCGGTGCCGATGCACGCCATATCGAGCACGACGAGCTCGGCAAGGTCGGCGGGCAGGCCGTCCATTCCACCGTGGCCGACTTCCTCGTAGTTGCTGATGAGCAACGTGGTGCGGCGAGCGGGCGTCATGCCCCCCGCGCGAAGAGCCTTGATCGCGGCGAGTACGCACGCCACGCACGCCTTGTCGTCCAAAAACCGCGAGCGCACGAATCCTCCCGGCCCATGCTCGACGCGGGGATCGAGAAACACGATATCGCCCACCTCGATGCCGATCAGCTTCGTCTCCTCGACGCTGCTCGTGCGCTCGTCGAGGCGAATCTCCAGGTTTTCGGCGGTGCGCGCGACCGTCGCTGCCTCCTTGTTGACATGGATCGCCCCGTTCACAAGCACGATCGAGCCGCGGACTTGCCGGCCCGACCTGGTCGAGACGATCACCCCTTCGCTTTCCACCGTCGGCCACATCACGCCGTTGAGCGCGCTCATCTGCAGTCGCCCGCTCGGCTTGATCGAGGAGACCATCGCGCCGAGCGTATCGACGTGGGCGGTGAGGCCGCGCGGCTTGTCCTTGCTGAGGCCCTCCATCTCCGCGAGCAGGGCGCCCTTCGTGGTGCGCCGGGTCTTCGCCCCCATCGCCTCGAGCTCTTGCTGCACGAACGAGATCGCCCACTCCGTATCGCCAGTCGGGCTTGGCGTGTTCAGCAGATCGACCAACGTCTTAGTCAGATAGGGCACATCGATCTCGAAGCGGGTCATGGGTGGCAAGGTTTACCCCAGCGGCTGCATGGTTGGAGATTGCGAGGGACGATACGCTAAGGCGCGGCTTGCAATGGCTCTGCGATGGCTCTGCAATGGCTTTGCATAGCGTCCGGAAGGACTTCCCCGTACGCAGACGATGGAGTAGCTCGAAGGTGACGCTCACTGCGGAGACGCTTCACCACCCGACGGACGCCATGGATGGCGTCCGGAAAGAAAGTGGTGAGCGAGCGCCCGTGAGGCGCGATCGAACCAAAGAAATGGTCCCCCCTCCCTTGAGGGATGGGCAGGGGAGGGTGACCCCAAATTGTTCTTGGCGTGGGCCGGGCACGACGGAGATGCTGTGTTCTCAAGTCAAGGCTGGGGTGGGATAAGTGTATGGAAGGCCGAAGATGGCTCGCCTTGCGATGGCCCAACAAACGATGACGAGTTTGCGGGCGACGGCGAGGATCGCCTGCTTGGGCC